>DATAIY010000263.1:0-2608 GCA_036262475.1 Solirubrobacterales bacterium | reverse complement strand
CGACTGGCTCAGGAGAAGGCGAATCTCGAGAAGGAGAAAGACACGTGAGCGAGACAGACACGGCCGCGAGGCCGTACCCGGACAAGTGGGCGCGCGAGTCGGCGACGCCGACGGTCGAGCGCTACCACAGCGCGATCCGCGCCCTCGTCGCCGAGCGCTTTGCCGCCAGCGGCAAGTCGTGGGAGGAGGCGGTCGAGGACGGCTCGCTCGAGCCCACCCGCGAGGACTTCGAGAAGATCGAGGCCGATCTGCTCGCCGAGGGCTACAGGTTCGACGTCTCGGCGACGATCTCGCTCAAGGAGGAGCCCGACAAATACAAACCGCTGGCGGGCATCACCAACACCGGCGAGAACGAGTCCGACGAGCAGGGCCGGCCGATCGTCGGCGCCGGCGACAACGTCTTCAAGGCCGCGGCCGACGTCACCGGAACCGCCCGCTACATCTCCGACGTCGACAAGGTCATGGAGATGCTGACCGGGGGGGTCCCGGAGAACACGGTGGCGATCATCGACGACTCCGGCGGCACCCTGACGGCGCCGATCCTCGGCGACTTCACCGCCGTGGTCTGCATGGGGGGGACGGTCCGCTCGCACCTCGGGATCCTGACCCGCGAGTACAACGTTCCCTGCCTGATGAACGCCCAGCTCGACGGGCTCTCCGACGGCGACGAAGTCACCGTCGAGTACTCCAAGCCCGCCGCCGACGCCTACGCCGACGCCGAGAGCGCGAGCGAGCATCGCGCCCGGATCATCAAGCTCTCCTAGGGGGAATCAGATGCCGATCAAACGCAGTTACGTGGACCTGCTGGACGTCAACAACTACATCCAGAAGCTGGCCGACTCCTTCTACTTCCAGTGCACGACGCGCACGGTGCAGGAGTCGAAACTGTTCCCCGTCAACCCCTACATCGCGCTCTCCTACTACAACGCCTGGTACCGCTACCCGGAGCTGGTGCGGAAGGTCGACGCGGCGATGCCGGCGGAGGAGATCGCCGATCGCGCCCGCCAGGTCGGAAGCTACGTCAACACGATCACGATGGACGTGGCCACCCAGTTCTACCTCGGCGGTCGTCAGTGGCTGCTCGACATGGGGATCCTGAAACCGACCGACGCGGTCGAAGACATGATCGACGTGCTCGACTTCACGCGACGGCTGAACCTCGCCTTCCACCGCTCGGAGGCACACATCATTCCGAGCGACGGCGGCCACAAAGACCAGATCCACTCCGCCCGCCAGACCGAGGCCTTCGAAGACGGCGCCCTCGGGGTCACCCCCGGCGACAAGCTGCACACCGCCTTCACGCGGTTCATGGCGGCGGTCTCGGCCTATGGGTTTCTCAGCCACTGCGAGTGTCGGCTGAGCTTCTGCAACAACGGCCCGTACAAGACCAGGGACGGCAACGAGATGCTGGTCCGCGACGCGCTCGACCTCTCCGAGTGCGACTACCCGTGGATGGACGGGGTGGCCAGCGAGATCGAGCACAACAACCTGACGATCACGGTGACCATGAAGGACACCCACTTCAACATGGTCGACGACTGGGGCAGCTTCGAGGCCGAACCGTCCTACAACAACGGCAACCTGGTCTCGATCGGGCTCTACACGTCCGACTGGCTCTCGGACGGGTACATCCCGGTCCACATGGACAGTGCCTCCGAGCTCGCCGACTACCTCGACGAGCAGCGCGAGAAGATGGAAGCGGCGACGGCGGATATGTGGCGGATGATGGTCGGCTGGAGCCGCGAGCAGATGATCGACGCGGGGCTCCTGGTCTACTACGGAACCCTCAAAGACGTCGCCCACTTCGCCGGCGTCTACGAGCAGGACGACTGGCTCCTGGTCGACGAGCGCACCCAGCGCTTCAAGCCGCTGATGAACGACGAGTACGGCAACTCGGCGATCGCCGAGTTGGTGGGCCTAATCACCTTGACCTCGCAGAACCGCAGCCCGCACCGGATGGCCCGCTACTCGGATCAGCGCAGCGAGATGTGGAGCTCGGTGCCCTACTCGGTCCTGGCCGACGACAATTGGACCGCGGGCGTCGGGCCGATCGTCGCTGGCAGCACCTCGCTGCCGGCGAAAACGGCGAAGTGGAAGACGACGCAGGGCAAGCTGACCCAGGAGGAGTGCAACGCCGCCGCCAAGGCGTTCGGATCGAAGGCTCATGACCTTCGCTTCTACGACGACGACGTCTGGGTCAAGAACCATCCCGACGGCCCGAAGGCCGCCGAGCTAGCGGCGGGCTGAGGGCCGCCAGCCCGCTCAGGCGGTCCGGCGAGAAGGACGCGATCCGGTGTACGGCGCGAACCTCGCCGGGCTGCTCGACGGCCCCGCCCACTGGGCGGCCGAGCGTCCCGCGGTCCTGGTCGGCGAGCGGCCCGAGCGCAGCTGGAGCGAGCTGGCCGAGGCGGTCGCTCGGCGCGCGGCCGGCCTGCGCGAGCGCCACGGCGTCGGTCCCGGCGACGCGGTGGCGTTGTTTGCCTCCAACCACCCCGCCTACCTCGAGGCGCTGTTCTCGATCTGGCACGCGGGCGGCGTCGCCGTCCCGATCTCCAGCCGCCTGCACGCGCGCGAGGCGGCCGACATCGTCGACCGCGGCCACGCCAAG
>DATAIY010000262.1:0-1561 GCA_036262475.1 Solirubrobacterales bacterium | reverse complement strand
ACTCCTGGCCGATCACTGTCTGGTGCAGGCAGACGTGGTTGAGGACGGAGCCGAGGGCGTAGTTGGCGTCCTCGCTTTTCGCCGCCACCTCGACCGCCTCGGAGATCGCTATACCGAGGCTGCCGGAGGGATGGGAGGCCTGCGAGCGACCGGCCTCGGTGAGGTCGGTCGGGCTGCGGTGGACCGTGCCGCCCCAGGTCTCGATCAGCGCCCGGCGGTAGGGCTTCTGGTCGTAGGAGACGCCGACCATGAAGACCTCGCACTCGAGTCCGAACATCCGGCAGGCGAGCGAGAGTGCCGAGCCCCACTGGCCAGCGCCGGTCTCGGTGACCAGCTTCCGAATCCCAGCCTCCTTGTTGTAGTAGGCCTGGGCGACGGCCGAGTTGGGCTTGTGCGAACCGGCCGGCGAGACCCCCTCGTACTTGTAGTAGATGTGGGCGGGCGTATCGAGCTCACGCTCGAGGCGATGGGCGCGGATCAGCGGCGTCGGGCGCCAGAGCTTGTAGATCTCGCGCACCTCGTCGGGGATCTCCACCTCGGGCTCGGTCGAGACCTCCTGTTCGATCAACCCCATCGGGAAGATCGGCGTCAGGTCCTCCGGCCCCGCCGGCTGCCCGGTCCCCGGATTCAGCGGCGGCAGCGGATCCCCCGGCAGGTCCGCCATCAGGTTGACCCAGCTGGTCGGGATCTGCGACTCGTCGAGGGCGTACTTCGTCATCACGGCTCGATCCTATCCCCGATCTACCGGGCCATGGCGGGGATGACCTCGCGGCCCATCAGCGCCACCGCATCGAGGTCGCGGTGCAGGAGGTGCTGGCCCATGATCCGGGTCAGGCCCGCGTCCTCCAGCGCACGCAGCTGCTCGAGCGCCTCGGGCACGGTTCCGGCGATCGAGTGCTCCGGGTAGGTGGCCAGGAACGCGTTGCCGTCGTCGCCCTCCCCTTTCCAGCGCGCCAGGCGGGCGGCGCGGTCGCGCAGTTCCTCGCGGTCGGCACCGACGAGCCAGCCGGTCATCATCGAGAGCGGCAGGCTGGCGGGATCCCGGTCCTCGGCCTCACAGGCCTGATCGAGCCGCCGCCGCAGGTCGGCAATCTCAGGCGCGGTGCAATGCACCGTGTTGTACTCGTCGGCGTAGCGGGCGGCCAGGCGCAAGCTCCGCGGCCCTCCTTTGCCTCCAAGGATCAACGGCGGGCGCGGGCGCTGGACCGGCTTCGGCAGCGCGTCGAGGTTCTTCGCCGAGTAGTGACCTCCCGCGAAGCTGAACGGACCGTCCTTCCAGTGGCCTCGCACGACCTGCAGCTGCTCCTCGAGCGCGTCCATGCGCGGGCCGACCGCGGGCAGCGTGAAGCCGTAGGCCTCGTGCTCGCCCTCCCACCAGCCGGCGCCGATCCCCAGCTCGACGCGGCCGCCGGAGACGTGGTCGGCGGTGACGACCTCCTTGGCCAGCACGGCCGGGTGGCGGAAGGTCGCCGGCGAGACCATCGTGCCGAGGCGCAGCTTCACGGTGGTCGCGCTCAGCGCCGCGATCGTCATCCAGGCGTCGAGCGAACCGCGCTCGCGC
>DATAIY010000261.1:0-2541 GCA_036262475.1 Solirubrobacterales bacterium | reverse complement strand
CGCCAACGCGGGGTTGGTCTTGGTCGCCACCCTGAGCATCCGGCTCGGCATCGAGTCCCTGGTCGATAAGACGGTCCGCCTCGGGCAGCGGGCGGGCGCCGCCCAGCCCGGGCGCAAGGTGCTCACGCTGATCCACGCGATCGCCGCGGGCGCGGACTCGATCGATGACACCGAGGTGCTGCGCGGCGGCGGCACCGAGGCGTTGCTCGGCCACCGGGCGATGGCTCCCTCGACGCTCGGCACCTTCCTGCGCGCCTTCACCTTCGGCCACGTCCGCCAGCTCGACCGGGTGCTGGGCGAGGCGATCAAGCGCGCCTGGGCGGCGGGGGCGGGCCCCGGCGCGGGGCGCCTTGTGATCGACATCGACAGCTTCCTCGGCGAGGCCAAAGGCCGCCTCAAGCAGGGCGCCTCCTTCGGCTACACCGGGGTGCGCGGCTACCACCCGCTGCTCGCCACCCGAGCGGGCACGGGCGAGGTCCTGCACTGCCGTCTGCGCAAGGGCGCAGCCAACTCCGGGCGCGGGGCGCTTCGCTTCTGCGAAGAGCTGATCGCACGGATGCGCAGGGCCGGTGCCACCGGCGAGATCCTGATCCGCGCCGACTCCGCCTTCCACTCGCTCAAGGTGATCTCCTACCTGGAGGCGAAGGGCTGTCTCTACTCGATCGCGGTCAAGCAGCACAAGCCCATCGCAGAGCTGATTGCCTCGATCCCGGAGTCCGCCTGGCGCCCGGTCCCCGACTACCCCGAGACAGGGGTCTGCGAGCTCGCCGAGACCACCTACGGCGACCGCCGGCTGATCGTCCGCCGCGTCCACCTGCACGCCCAGGATGAGCAGACCGAGCTCTTTGCCTACTGGCGCCACTTCGCCTTCCTCACCAACAGGGAGGAGGACATGCACACGGTCGACGTCGAGCATCGCCAGCATGCCGAGGTTGAGCTCTGCATCCGCGACCTCAAGGACCAGGCGCTCGCCCACTTCCCCTCCGGGCAGTTCAACGCCAACGCCGCCTGGACGGTGATCGCCTGCCTCGCCCACAACCTGGGGCGCTGGGTCGGGCAGCTGGGCCTTGAGGACTCCACTTGGCGTACCGCCGCGACGATCCGTCGCTGGCTGATCACGCTACCGGGCCGGCTCACCCGCACCGCCCGGCGCTGGACTCTTCACCTGCCGGCCCGCTGGCCCTGGCGAGAGGCCTTCGTCGAGGCGTTGAGCAGGATCAGGGCGCTGCCGGCCGCTGCCTGATCTCTCTTTCTCCGGATCGCCTCACCCGCCGAATCGCTCGGCCACCGTGGGCTGCTCGCCATCGGCCGCTGGACGCCGCTGAGCGGCTGCCGCCGCTCCTCAAATGCGCAGGGCGCACCTACAGCCGATGGTTTTCGGCACTCACACGGTCGCGGACGGCGATTCCTCTATCCGTGATGGTGAATCGGTGGATTGAGGCTAAGGAGATCAAGGAGGGATAGGCGTCGGCTTTGTCACCACGCACGTGTACCACGCACGTGTGTTAAGAGGCTTCAGAAGCCTGCGCCAGATGCCGATCACTGCCGCTATGGCCGACCAGCCGGATCTTGAGTTCGGTACCGCCGGCGCCAGCGGGCGACGTGAGTACGGACGGCGGCGGGCGAGGCGCGAGGAATTGACCCGCGAACGCCACCCGCACGTCGGCAACCTGTTGCTGAGGGTTCAAGGCTCGCCTCAGCACGAGCAGGCCTGGGCGAGCGGGGCAGCCGGCGAGGAAGAACTCGCCGCATCGCTCGCTCGTCGCTGCCCAGAAGTGATCGTGCTGCACGACCGGCGGATGCGGCGGAGCCGGGCGAACATCGACCACCTGGCGATCGCACCCTCCGGCGTCTACGTGATCGATGCCAAGCGCTACAAGGGCAAGGTCGAGGTCCGCAAGCCGCTCTTCGGCGAGGCCAAGCTGGTGATCGGCGGCCGCGACAAAACTAAGCTGGTCGCCGGATTGGAGCGGCAGGCCGAGGCGGTGCGAGCCGCGCTCGAGGCGAATGCGCCGACGGTCCCGGTTCGGCCTTGCCTGTGCTTCGTCGGCGGCGCCGAGATGCCGCTGCTGCGAAAGCTCAGTATCGGCGGTTATCCCCTGCTCTACCCGCGCCGGCTGGCGAAGCTGTTGAACGGACCGGGAGAGCTGGGGGCCGAGCAGATGCGGGTCATGGCCGCGGCGCTGGCGCAGCGGTTTCCGAGTGCCTGAGTCAAGGCGGCGGGTTGCCGTCAGCCCGAAACGCCCAGGCCGAGAATCATGGCAATGGCATTCTCGACTTCGAGCAACGTCTCGGGCTTCGTCTTACCGACCCGCCTCAAAAAACGACGGGCGGCCACCGCCCGCACAGCGCGGGCGATCGCGGCGCTGTCGGTCTGCACCCCCTTGGCTGGCGAGACCAGGGGCCGCAGCTTCGAAGGGGCGCGCGAGCTTGAGATCGGAACGATCACGATCAGCTCATCGTCGCTGCCGAGGAGGAGCTCGTCGACCGAGATGACAATTGCCGGGCGGGTCTTGGCGGGCTCGCCACGGCGCCCGGCAC
>DATAIY010000260.1:0-1613 GCA_036262475.1 Solirubrobacterales bacterium | reverse complement strand
TGTTCGAACGGGTCTGGGTCGCCGCTCAGGACGATCACATACCGAGGCACGGACGCAGGCTCCAAACATCACAGCCCGCACATCGGGGCATGTCAGGACGTTCCGTGACGGAGCTATCGCGGCGAAGTGACGCAGGGTGGGCCGCGCGCTCATGCCGATGAGCGGTCGGTGGCCGGTTTCGTGCGGCTTCTTGTGGCGGGGTGTGGCCGTGCCGCCGCGACCGCCCGGGCACAGAGGGGCCGTGGGCTGCCCCGCTTTTTCCGGACGCGGTTGTTGGTTTTCTTAGGCTGCTGTTGGTGGTTCGTTGTGTAAATCGAGGATCTCTTGAGGGGTGTTGTACCCGAGACCCGAATGGAGCCTGCGTCGATTATAGAACAGTTCGATGTATCTGGCAATCTCCCGCTCGGCTATCTCACGGGTTGGGAACTGCTGCCGGTTGACGAGCTCGACCTTGAGCGCCCCGTTCGTCGATTCCGCGAGGGCGTTATCGTAGCAAATCCCGGTCCGGCCCACGGACTGGCGAATACCCAGTCGCTTGAGAACGGCCGCGAACTCATCGGACGTGTAGTTGCTGCCTCGGTCGGAATGGAAGATCGCTGCGTCGGGAAGGTCCAGGTTACGCGCGGCCATCGTGATCGCCTCCGTGATCAGCGGGGTCTTGTAGTTGTCGTCCATCGCCCAGCCGACGATGGCCCGCGAGCAGCAGTCGATGACCAGCGCCACGTACAGCCAGCCCTGCCATGTCCTCACGTAAGTTATGTCTCCGACCAGTTTCGCGCCCGGAGTGTCCGAGGTGAAGTCGCGCTCGATCAGGTCCGGGATGTCGGCGTGACGCCCGTCCTGGCGGGTGGTGCCCGTGCGGGAGCGCCGTGGTTGGCAGGCCACCAGGGCGAGCTCGCGCATCAGGTCGCGCACGGTCTCCGGGTGGCACGGGTAGCCGCGGCGGAGGAGCACCGCGTGGACGCGTCGGTACCCGTAGGTGCCGTCGTGCTCGGTGAAGATGTGCCTGATCATCGCGGCCAGCCGCTCGCGTCGGGTCGCCGTCGCCGAGGCCGGCCTGGTCAACCACTCGTAGAACCCGGAGGTCGACACCACCAGCCAGGCACACATCTGCTTAACCTGGTATCGGGGTGTCCCGTCCTTGTTGAGCGTGGCCTTCTCCGCGGCGATGAACGTGTACTTCTCGCTCACCGGAACTCCTTCGCGAAGAAGGCCGCGGCTTTTCCCAGGAACTCGCGCTCCAGCTTCAGCTCACGGTTCTCCCGTTCGAGCTCCGCGAGGCGGGCACGCTCCGGAAGAGCCAACGGCTCCTCCTCCTGCGGGTTCGCGTCACGATGCTTATTCACCCACATCCGCAACGTTTCGGCGCCGACGCCATTCTCTCGCGCGACCTGCGCAAGAGTCTTTCTTCCCTGCTGGTCCAAGAACGACCGGACCATCTGCTCCTTGAACTCCGGACTAAACCGGCCACGCTAACCAGACATGAGTCTGCTCCCTTTCCCGAAAGGATCCTATTGGATACCGGATCCGGGGACAACGGGGCACCTCATCCGCCTGGTCGGGCTCGGGCTGGTCGTGACCCGCGACGGCGGCATCCCGCTACTGTCCCACGC
>DATAIY010000259.1:0-6107 GCA_036262475.1 Solirubrobacterales bacterium | reverse complement strand
CTCTGGTACTCGGTGACGAATTCGGAGAAGAACGTCTGCTGCTTCTGCTGGGTCAGCTGGGTGCTGATCTGGGACCGGACTTCGCCGAGCGTCTGGACTTTCTCGGGGTTGAGTTTCTCCACCTCGAGGACGACGTAGCTGCCCTGGTATTTGATCGGTCCGATCACTTCGCCGCTGGCGGCGCCGAAGATCGCGTCCTTGAGCGGGCCGGCGGAAGCCAGAAGTTCTTCGGTCAGACCCGCCTGCAGCCCGCCCTTGCTTTTCGTCGTCGGGTCCGACGAGTACTTTGCCGCGACTTTTTTCCAGCTCGCCGCCGAGTCGTCTTCTTTCAGCTGTGCGAGCGCTGCTTCGACTTCCGTCTTGTCTTTGTTGACGACGATGCGGATGTCGCGGCTCGGTTTGGTCGTGTACTGCGTCGCCTTGGCTTCCTCGTAGTTTTCGGCGATTTCCGCGTTCGAGGCCGGCGGCGTACCAGTGGAGATCTTTTCCTGGATCTGGGTGCTGAGCAGCTGCAGCTCCACCCGCTTGTCGACGTCTTCCTGGGTGAAGTGCGAAGTCTTGAGGAATTCCTGGTAGGCGGTTTCGGTTGGGAAATTCGTCTTCTTGATCTGGGCGAGTTCGGTTTCGATCTGTTTCTTGGTCACCGAGATCCCGAGTTCTTCGGCCTCGCCCGCGATCCAGATCGAGTCGAGCAATTCGCCCAGAGCCGCCGCCTTCAGTTCTTCATATTTCTTGCTGCCCGGCTTCGGCGTCGTTTTCAGCTGGCCCTGGGCCACCTGCTGCAGCACGGCGCGTTTGAATTCCGCTTCGCTGACGTTGCTGATGTCGCTGGGAACGTTCTTGACGATCGCGACGTCACCGGAGGGCACGCTGGGCTGCCCGACTCCCTGGGCGATCGCGAAACCGACGAAGAGAACGACGAAGAGCGCGCCGAAAGCGATCAGCGCCAGGCGCTTGAATCCGGCCGACCGCTTGGCCTGCCCCGATCCCGCCGACTTCTTGCTCTGCCTCGATTTCGCTCCCACGAAGCGGGCAGCATAGTCAAAATGGTTCGCGCGGGACGACCGAAAGGGTGCTCAGGCCGCCGCGCCCTCGGCCGAGCGCCGCGCCTCACGCAGACCCGCGGCCATCGCCAGGACGGCGCTCAGCCGTTCCTCCGGGTCTCCCGCGACCCGCACCGCCGCCGTCTGCTCGCGCCATTCGTAGAACACTCCCTCGACCCGCTCTGAGAGCACGCCCGCCTGCTCTGAGTCAAGTTCGACCCCGGTGACGCTGAGCCGGCCGCCGCGGAACTCGACGCTTCGGGCCCCGGCAAGACCCAGCTCGATCCGCGCCCGTTGCAGCTTCAGCAGGTTCTCGGCCTGCGGCGGCAGCGGCCCGAAGCGATCGCTGAGCTCGTCCGCGATCGCCCGCAGCTGACCCGGCTCACGGGCGGCGACAACCCGCCGGTGGATGTCGATCTTCGCCGCCTCGAAGGGGACGAAGGTCGCCGGCAGGTAGGCGTCGACCGGGACGTCGAGGCGGACCGGCTCGGCCGCCTCCTCCCCCTCGCCGTCGGCCTCTCCGGCCTCGGCCACCGCCTCGTCGATCATCTGGCAGTAGAGCTCGAAGCCGACGGCGGCGACGTGGCCCGACTGCTCGTCTCCGAGCAGGTTGCCGGCGCCGCGGATGTCGAGGTCGCGCATCGCGATCCGGAAGCCCGAGCCGAGCTCGGTGTGGTCGGCGAGAGTCGAGAGCCGCGCCGCCGCCTCCTCGGTCAGCGCCTCGGCCGATGGATAGAGCAGGTAGGCGAAGGCGCGCTCGCGAGAGCGGCCGACACGACCGCGTATCTGGTAGGCCTGGGAGAGGCCGAGCTGGTCGGCGCGCTCGACGATCAGCGTGTTAGCGGTCGGGATGTCGAGGCCGGACTCGATGATCGTCGTCGTCACCAGGCAGTCGGCGTCGCCGCGGAGGAAGCCGAGCATCGTCTCCTCCAACGCCCTCTCGTCCATCTGGCCGTGGGCTTCGGCGAAGCGGGCTTTCGGGACCAACCCGCGAAGGCGCTCTGCGACCTCCGGCAGGGAGTCGATCCGGTTGTGGAGGACGAAGGCCTGGCCGCCGCGCTCGACCTCGCGCTCGATCGCCTTCCGCACCAGGTCCTCGTCGTAGGGGCCGACGTAGGTGCGGACCGGCCGCCGACCCTCGGGCGGTGTCTCGATCACGGAGATGTCGCGCAGTCCGGCCAGGCTCATCTGCAGGGTGCGGGGAATCGGCGTCGCCGAGAGGGACAACACGTCGACCTTCAGCTTCAGCTGGCGCAGCAGCTCCTTCTGCTTGACCCCGAAGCGCTGCTCCTCGTCGACGACGACGAGGCCGAGCTCCTTGGCGCGGACGTCGCGAGAGAGCAGCCGGTGGGTGCCGATCAGGACGTCGACCTTGCCGGCCTCGAAATCTTTCAGCACCGCTTTCGTCTCCGCCGGCGGGCGCAGGCGGGAGACTCCCTCGACCCTGAAGGGCAGGTCGGCGAGGCGCTCGCGGAAGGTGCCGAAGTGCTGCTGGGTGAGGATCGTTGTCGGCACCAGGATCATCACCTGCTTGCCGTCTGAGGCAGCCTTCACCGCCGCCCTCAGGGCGACCTCGGTCTTGCCGAAGCCGACGTCGCCGCAGACCAGCCGGTCCATCGGCCGCTCGGATTCCATGTCGCCCTTGACCGCCTCGATCGCCTCCAGCTGGTCTGCCGTCTCTCGATAGGGGAAGGCCGTCTCCATCGCGATCTGCCACTCGCCGTCGGGGGGGAAGGCGTGGCCGCGGCGAGAGCGGCGCTCAGCGTAGAGGTTGAGCAGCTCCCCGGCCAGGGCGCCGGCCGCTTTGCGCGCCCGCGCCTTCATGTTCTGCCAGCGTTTGCCGCCCAGCGCCGAGAGCGTCGGTTCGCCGCCGGCGCCGACGTAGCGGCTCAGCTTCGCCAGCTGGTCGGTGGGAACGTAGACGCGGTCCTCGCCCTTGTATTCGAGGTAGAGGTAGTCGCGGGTGACGCCGCCGACGTCGCGGGTCTCGAAGCCGGCGAAGCGGGCGACGCCGTGGTCCTCGTGGACGACGTAATCGCCGACCCGCAGTTCGCCGAAGGCGAGGCGACCGCGGCCGGCCCCGGGCGCCGGCTCCTCGGTTCGTTTGCGACGGTGGACGAGGCGGCGGAACGGATAGACCGCCAGATGCAGCTCGGGGCTGATGAAGCCCTCGCGCAGGCGCGCCTCGGCGAAGGCGAGGCCCGGCTCCGGCGAGAGCCTGCCGCCCTCGAGCAGGCGGGTGTCGAGCCGGTCGAGGCCGTAGCGCGTCCGCTCCGCCTCGCCGCGGTTGTCGAAGGCGACGACGGTGCGGTAGCCGGAGCGGACGAGTTTCTCGAGCTCGCCCTCGGCCTCCTTGACGCTGCGGGCGGGCGACTCGGCGCGGGCGGCGCGGAAGGCGTCCTCGTCGTCCTCGCCGGCCGCCGTCAGCGAGAGGGCCGCCCGCTGCGCCAGCGGCGCCGCGACGTCGACGTAGAGGTGCTGGGCGTCGTCAGCGTGCATCGCCGTGGTCACGTCCTCCCAGTGGTCGCGCAGCGCCGGCTCGATCTCCTCGGCCGCGGCAAGAACCACGGCGGCGCCGTCGGGAATCAGGTCGAGGGGGGCGCGGA
Source organism: Solirubrobacterales bacterium (assembly GCA_036262475.1). GTDB lineage: Bacteria > Actinomycetota > Thermoleophilia > Solirubrobacterales > 70-9 > VAYN01. The sequence goes on along the minus strand of DATAIY010000259.1, from coordinate 2,458 downwards.
AGTGCTCGAGCGGCAGCAGCTCGGCGAGGTTGGAGAGCTGCTCGCCGTCCTCGGCCGCCTCCATCGCCGCGATCTCGGCGAGTTCGCGGTGCTCGGCGTCGAGCTCGGCGGCCGGCGCCAGCTCGACCCGCTTGGCCTCACCGAGCGAGCGCTGGGTGAAGGTCGAGAACCAGCGCATCGACTCGACCTCGTCGCCGAAGAGCTCGATCCGGACCGCCCGCTCCTCGGTCGCGGGGTAGACGTCGAGGATGCCGCCGCGGACGGCGAACTGGCCGCGCTCCTCGACCTGCTCGACCCGCTCGTAGCCGGCCGCGACGAGGTCCTCGGCGACAGCGCCGAGCTCGATCTCCTCACCCTTGGCGATGACCGAGCCGGCCGGGCGCAGCGAGGCGTCCGGAACCGCCTCGGCCAGCGCCGTGGCGCTGGCGACGACGATCGCGTCGGCTTCGGCGGAGAGCGCGTCGAGGGCGTCGATACGCAGGCCGACGAGGTGCGGTGGCGGCGTTATGTGGGAGGCGTAGCCGGTTCCCCGCGAGGGATAGAAGCGCACCCGGCGCGGGGCCAGGTAGGCGCGCAGGTCGGCGGCCAGGTCGCGGGCGGAGCGATCGTCGGCGCTGACCAGCAGCGCCGGGCGCCCGGCGAGGCCGCGGTCGTCCTCCAGTAGGGCCGCCAGCAGCAGCGGCCGCAGCATCGTCGAGGCCCGCACCGTCACCGCCTCGGCCCCATCGGCGGCCGAGCGCACACGTCCGCAGAGCGCGTGGACGCGCTCGTTCTCGGCGGCGATCTGTACGAGTGGACGGAGACTCACTCAGCGAACGGTAACCCGGAGCCGGCGCGCGCCCACTCGACCTGGCCGGCGCCCTCGGTCGCGGAGCGGCCCTCGACGTCGTCCCACTCGTGCAGCATCCGCTTCAGGCGGGCGACGGCGTTGGGTGGATGGGCAGCGACGGCGCTCGCCAGCTCCATCGCCGATGTCTCCGTCGCCGAGGCGGGCGCGACGCGGTTGACGAGCCCGATCCGCAGCGCCTCGTCGGCGCCGACCGTGCGCGAGGAGAGCAGCAGGTACTTGGCGGCACCGAGGCCGCAGAGGGTGACCAGGCGAGCGGGGCCGACCGGCACTCCGAGCGCCGCGCCGGGGAAGCGCATCCGCAGGTTGGAGCCGCCGACGCGCATGTCGCAGGCGATCGAGATCTCGGCGCCGCCGCCGACCACGTCTCCGTGACAGGCCGCGACGGTGGGCTTCGGGAAGCCGACGATGGCGTCGTAGAGATCGGCGAAGAGCTGCATCCGGCGGACGCTTCCCTCGGCGTCGAGCTCCTCGCGGACGTCGGCTCCGGCGGAGAACCCGAGGTGGTCGGAGGAGCTGAAGACCAGCACCCGCACCGCCGCGTCGGAGCGCGCCACTGCCAGATGCTCGAGCAGCTCGACGAGCATCTGGGTATTGATCGCGTTGCGGGACTTGGGCCGCTCGAGGCGCAGCATGGCGACCCCCTGCTCGTCGACCTCGTAGCTGGTCACCTGGTTCGAGTCACTCATGCTCGGAACCTAGCCGTTCGACCAAGCGCTCGGACTCGTCGGCGGCCCTGCCGACCAGCGTCTCAACGTCCGGACGCGGCTCGCGGAAGCGCGAGAGCACGTAGGAGGAGACGACCTCGGGATCGGTCGAGTCCGGCCGCCCCACCCCGACCCTGACCCGCCAGAACTTGGGGTCGCCGAAGCCGCGTTTGAGGCTCTTGAGGCCGTTGTGGCCGCCGAGGCCGCCGCCGAGGCGGACCCGGATCTCACCGAAGGGAAGGTCGATCTCGTCGTGGAGGACGACGATCCGGTCGAGCGGAACCTTGAGCGAACCGCGCGCCGGCCCGGCCGAGTCGCCGGATCCGTTCATGAAGGTCTGCGGCAGCAGCACCGCAACCCGGGGCCCGCCAGGTCCGGCCCTGCCTTCGAAGATCAGGCCGCCGAACTTCTTGCGCGGCCGCGCAAGACCCCAGCGGCGAGACAGCTCTTCGGCGACGTCGAAGCCGATGTTGTGGCGCTGACCGACGTGCTCGGGGCCGGGATTGCCCAGCCCGACGATGAGGATGCGGTCGCCCTGCTCGCCGCTATCGCCGCGGCGGCGGAACAGCGACAGGCGCTACTCGCCCTCGGAATCGCCCGAGTCGCCCTCGGCGGAGTCGCCCTCGCCCTCGGCGCCCTCGCCGAGCAGCTCGGTCTCCTCCTCGACCTCGGGCTCGACAACTTCCTCCACCCGCGGCGGCGAGAGGGTGACGATCGTGACCTCCTCGGGGTCGTCGGCCATGAAGGTGACGCCGTCCGGAGCGGCAACGCTCGAGAGCTGAAGCGTGTCGTTGATCTCCATCGCCGAGACGTCGAGGACGATGCGATCGGGAATGTCGGTCGGCAGCGCTTCAACGGTGATCTCGCGGGTGACGTGCTCGAGCACGCCGCCGCCTTTGACGCC
>DATAIY010000258.1:0-3387 GCA_036262475.1 Solirubrobacterales bacterium | reverse complement strand
GCGCAGGCGCATGATCTGGTCCATCGGCGCCACGCCCTTGGGGCAGGCGTCGATGCACGAGAAGCAGTGGGTGCAGTCGTAGATTCCGTGCGGGTCCTGGGAGAGGTCGTGGAGGCGCTCCTTGGTCTCGGCGTCACGCGGGTCGCCGACGAAGCGGTAGGCCTTGGCCAGCGCCGCCGGGCCGATGAAGTCGGGGTCGGCTTCCATCGAGAGGCAGGAGGAGACGCAGGCGCCGCACTGGATGCACGCCATCGACTGGGTGATGTCGATCATCGATTCCGGCTCGACGATGTACTCGCGCTCGGGCGGCTCGCCGTGGGGGAGGAGCCAGGGGGTGACGCGGCGGATCTTGGTCCAGTGGGTCGACTCCATGTCGGTGATCAGGTCCTTGATCACGGGCATGTTCCCCATCGGCTCGATCACGATCGTGGCGTCCTTGGCCTCGCGGCCGACGGCGCTCGCCTTCTTCTCGGCCAGCCCCTGAGCCTCGCCGATCTGGGTCTTGCAGCCGAGGCCGGACTGGCCGTTGATCTTCATCCCACAGGAACCGCAGATCGCGGCGCGGCAGGAGCAGCGGACCGAGAGCGAGCCGTCGTCGCGGTCCTTCGCCTGCAGCAGTCCGTCGAGGACCGAGAGCGAGGGCTCGAGGTCGACCTTGAACTCCTCCCAGTACGGCCCCTCGCCGCTCTCGGGCTGAAACCTGCGGACTTTGATCGTGTAGTCGGCCATCAGTAGGTCCTCGCTTCCGGTTGCCACTGGGTGATGGTCACCTCGGAGTAGGAGATCTCGGGGCCGTCGTCGGTTCGCTCGAGGTCGATGTGTTTGAGCCACTCCTCGTCGTTGCGCTCGGGAAAGTCGGTGCGGTACTGGGCGCCGCGGCTCTCCTTGCGCTCGAGCGCCGCCAGGCAGGTGCACTCGGCGTTGTCGATCATGTAGCCGAGCTCGATCGCGCCGAGCAGATCCTGGTTGAAGACGCTGCCGTGGTCGTCGATGTAGGCGGACTTCGCCTCCTCCTTGAGGCGGCCGACGATCTCCAGCGCTTCCTGGATCCCGGCCTCGTCGCGGAAGACGGCGACTTTCGCGTCCATCGTCTGGCCCAGCTCGAGCTTGATCTCGGAGACGCGGCGGCCGGAGCCCTTCTCGCGCGAGTTGACGTCGGCGATCATCGCGTCCTCGTCCTCGAGCACTTTCGGTGAGGGACGGGAGCCCTCGATGCGCTTGGCGCGGGCGGCGGCGTCGACGCCAGAGCGGCGGCCGAAGATAAGGGTGTCGAGCAGCGAGTTGGCGCCGAGCCGGTTGCCGCCGTGGACCGAGACGCAGGCGGTCTCGCCGGCGGCGTAGAGGCCGGGGATGTCGGTGCGCCCGTCGACGTCGGTCTTGACCCCGCCCATCGTGTAGTGGTTACCGGGCTTGATGCGGATCGGTTCGCGGGTGATGTCGACGCCGGCGAAGTCGCGGCCGACGAGGACGATCTCGCGCAGCGCCTCGTGAACGCGCTTTTTCGGCACCACGGTGATGTCGAGGGCGACGGTGCCGTCGGGGAAGCCGCGCCCCTCGTTGATCTCGGTCTGCTCGGCGCGGGAGACGACGTCGCGCGATGCTAGCTCCATCTTGTTCGGCGCGTAGGTCTCCATGAAGCGCTCGCCCTTGGCGTTGAGCAGGTGGGCGCCCTCGCCGCGGGCGCCCTCGGTGATCAGGAATCCCTTGCCGGCCAGCGTCGTCGGGTGGTACTGGATCATCTCCATGTCCATCAGCTTCGCCCCGACCCGGTAGGCCATCGCGATGCCGTCGCCGGTGCAGATCAGTGCGTTGGTGGTCGGCTTCCAGACCTGGCCGTTGCCGCCGCAGGCGAGGATCACCGACTTCGCCTGGAACAGCTCCATCGAGCCGTCGGCGACGTTGCGGGTGACGACGCCGCAGCACTCGCCCTTCTCGTCGATCGCCAGGGAGGTGCAGAACCACTCCTCGTAGCGCGAGATCTGCTCGGAATATTTCATCAGCTGCTCGTAGAGGACGTGCATGATCGCCTGGCCGGTGATGTCGGCGACGTAGTAGGTGCGGGCGGCGGAGGCGCCGCCGAAGGCGCGGGTGCCGAGCTTGCCTTCCTCGTTGCGGTGGAAGGTGACGCCGAGGTGCTCGAGGTGGAGGATCTCTTCCGGCGCCTCGCGAGTCATGATTTCGATCGCGTCCTGGTCGCCGAGGTAGTCGGAGCCCTTGATCGTGTCGAAGGCGTGCGACTCCCAGGAGTCGCCGGGGTTCAGCGCGGCGTTGATTCCGCCCTGTGCGGCGTTGGAGTGCGAGCGCACCGGATGGACCTTGCTGACGATCCCAACCGACACGCCTTCCTCGGCGGCGGCCAGGGCGGCCCTCTGTCCGGCGAGGCCGGCACCAATTACGAGAACGTCATGGGATGGCACGAGGGCGGATCCTATAGATGCGAAATCCGACGCCGCAGTCGGATTTAGCCGGATCTACAGCCAGCGCTCGCCCAGGCGTCGAATTGCCGCCTCGCTGAGGCGGACCGCGTCGGCGACCGTGTCGAAGTCGACCTTGGCGGCGAGGTCGTCGGGCCAGTGGTAGTTGGCCGGCTGCTTGAGGTCGGTGCAGCCGGCGAGCACCGCCGTCTCGTAGCCGGCCGCCACCGACTCGAGGCCGTCGGTGCCGTTATGCAGGCGCAGGTTCGGAAACAGCCAGATCCCCAGCTCCTCGGCGAGGCCGTCCATCAGGTTCAGCGAGCGCGGCGGGTACTCGCGCATCTTCAGGAACCCCTCGCCGCGGAGCACCAGCAGGTGAGGGGAGCCGATCGACTCGAGGCAGAGGAAGAAGGTGCTCTCCTTCGCGAGGGCGGGGAAGTGGCGCTCGCCGAAGGCCTTCATCCCCTCGCTGAAGGACTCCTCCGAACCGGTCGAGAGCAGGACGAGGCGCACGCCCTCCGCGGGCTCGGAGGCGAAGCGGCGGGCCAGCGCCAGCAGGGTGACGACCGAGGTGCCGTTGTCGTTGGCGCCGGGGACCGTCTCGCGCAGGCCGATGTCGATCATCGCCGCAGTCGAGCCGAGGCCGAGGAGCAGGCCGAGCTTGGAGAGCGCTCGCTTGCCGGTGAGGGCGCCGAGGGCGGCGAGGATCGGGCCGCCGATCACCGGCGCCATCAGCGGCGGGCTGGTGTCGCTGCGCTCGATCAGCCCCAGCCGGTCGGCGATGTTGGGGATCTCGGGATGGAAGACGAGCCCGGAGCGGGCGGCGTCGTGGTGGGCGATGACGACGACGGTGCGATCGGCGTCGGCTTGGCCGAGCTCACAGACGACGTTGTAAGTGGTGCGCTTCGGCAGCACTCGGCGCAGGCGCCGCTGCCCGGGCGGGAAGTCGTCGGCGATCCCGGCCGCGCCCAGC
>DATAIY010000257.1:0-1614 GCA_036262475.1 Solirubrobacterales bacterium | reverse complement strand
CCATCTGTTGGCTCAGGATAGCCCGGGCGGCACAGCGACCACGTGCGCGTCGGCTGGCTGAAGCCCGCAGTGCTACGGTGATCAACGGCCCCGCCGCGGCGCCCGGCTTGTGCTGGTCTGGACCCATCTCCGCGCGCAGGCCGGGTCACTGCGATCGCCGTTCCTCGATCCGAAGCGCGCCCAGAAGCCGAGGTTGAATCTGCGGACCGTGATGGCTCCCCTCCTCGACGCGCGACGCCGTGGCAAAAGCCTGCCACCCGATGAGCCGATCCTCGCCGAACTGTTCAGCGTCGAGCGGTTGGAACAGCACGCCCGGACGCTGGCGGTCGCCCAGACCGTCACCGATACCCCGTATCGCGGGCCGGACATTCTCCCGCGCGTCGCGGAGAACGGGAGGATCCTGCTCGAGGCGTACCGGGTCCTTGCCAGCGCGATCAAGGAAGAACGCTCGATCACGCCGGCAGCGGAGTGGCTCGTCGACAACTTCCACGTCGTCGACGAGCAGGTGCGCGAGATCCGCGACGACCTCCCGCACGACTACTACTGGAAACTCCCCAAGTTGGCCGAGGGTCATCTTGAAGGCTATCCGCGCGTCCTTGGCCTGGCGTGGGCGTACATCGCGCACACGGACAGCCGTTTCGACCCCGACAGCCTCCTGCGCATGGTGCGCGCCTACCAGCAGGTACAGCCCCTGACGCTGGGCGAGTTGTGGGCCATCGCGATCAGCCTGCGCATCCTCCTGGTCGACAACCTCCGCCGCCTGGCCGAGCAGATCGTGCGCAGTCGGGCCGCGCGTCAGCAGGCCGACGAGATCGCCGACGGCCTGCTCGGTCTGACTGAGGGGACGTCAGAGGACACGGCCGCTTTCCTACGGCGGCGGCCAGGCGCGTACCTGCCCACGGCGGCGAAGGTCCAGCTTTTCCAGCGCATGCGCGACCAGGATCCCGCGCAGACGCCCGGGCTGCGCTGGCTGGAAACAGTCGTCGCCGCGGAGGGGACGACCGCCGAGGAGATGGTCCGACTCGAGCATCAACGCCAGGCGACGATGAACGTCACCGTCAGGAACGTCATCACGAGCATGCGTCTCATATCGTGGTTCGACTGGGCGCAGTTCGTGGAGAGCGTGAGCCTGGTCGACGGTGAGCTGAGAGCGAGCGGCCTGTTCGCCGAGATGGACTTCGCGACCCGCGATCGCTACCGCCATGCCATCGAAGAGCTCGCGCAAGGCTCGCGCAAGGGCGAGGTGGAGGTTGCCCGCGCCGCCGTCGCCATGGCCGGTGCCGCGCCCGTCGATGCGGCCACTCCGTCCGTCGCAGCCCGACTGCGCGATCCTGGCTACTACCTGGTATCCGACGGGCGGCCGGAGTTCGAGCGCCACATCGGCGTCCGCGTGCCATTTCGCTGGCGGCTCCGGCGTGCCTTCGTGTGTCGCGCAACGGGAGGCTACCTGGGGACCCTGGCGGCCTCGACCGCGCTCATCGTGGCCGCGCCCTTGCTCCTCTCAGGCGTCGCTGACGGCGTGCACCTGGGCGCACTCCTCGTCGCGCTGTTCGCGCTCGGCCCGGCGTCGGACCTCGCCATGGCCCTCGTCAACCGCGCGGTCACGAGTCTGCT
>DATAIY010000256.1:0-6999 GCA_036262475.1 Solirubrobacterales bacterium | reverse complement strand
GGGCGGGAGCGCGCAGTGGCTCGAGCCAGGCGGCAGGGAGGATCGGCGGCGTGTGTCCCGGATAGTTCGGGACGACGCGCTTGGCCAGGGCGCCGGCCGGGCGGCTCTCGATCGCCGGGAGCAGATCGTCGAGGGTCATCGCCAAACCGAGGCTGGGGGCGATCTGGAAGTCGGCGGCGTTGAGCTGCTCGCCGCCGAGCACGCCGGCGGCGATCCAGTCGTCGATCTTCTGAAGCATCGCCGGAAGCTCGGCCAGGCCGCGGCGGACGTGGTCGTCGTCGGCCTCGTTGAAGCGGGCCGAGAGGGCGACGATCGGCGCCGCGGTCTTCATCGCAAGCGAGATCGGCAGGCCCAGCTTGGCGCCCTCCGAGTAGCTGCGCAGTGGCGCCTTGTCGCGCTTGATCGCCCACCAGAGGATCTGACGCATCGGCGGCTGCAGCTCTTCGTCGCCAAAGCGCTCCGCCTCCTCGACCGCCCTCCGTTTCTCGGGGTCGCTGGGGAAGAGTGGCGGCTCGGGGCGCAGCCGGTCCAGCTCACGGGCGATCCGCCGCGAACCCTGGACCTTGCTGCCGTCGATCTTCAGCGCGGGCACGGTTATGCCCGGGAAGCCGACCATCCGCAGCACTCCCTTGGAGATCACGGGCAGCAGATCGGTCCGCTTGTAGGCAATCCCCTTCTGGTCGAGCATCAACTCTGCGGCGATGCTCGGGTGCGAGGCGGGGATGACGAAGAGTCGCGCGTCCACGGTGGCGATCCTATGCGCAGGAGACCTCAACTGGCCACCCCTCGGACGGTGGCCGTAATAATCGCTCAATGCTTCTGGCCGTGGACATCGGTAACACCCAGACCCACCTCGGCGCCTTCGAGGGCGATCGCCTGGTCGAGCACTGGCGCTTCCAGACCCGAGCCGGGGCGACCGGCGACGAGCTCGCCGAGCGGATCGGCGGTTTGATGGCGCTGTGCGAGATGGGCCTCGACCAACTCGACGCCGTCTGCGCCTCCTCGGTGGTGCCGCCACTTGGGACCCAGTACGAGCAGCTGACCGAGCGCTACCTCGATGCCGACTGCCTCCTGGTCGCACCGGGGATCAAGACCGGGATGCCGATCCGCATCGACAACCCGCTCGAGGTCGGCGCCGACCGCCTCGTCAACGCCGTCGCCGCCTACGACCTGGTCGGCGACGCCTGCGTCGTCGTCGACTTCGGCACCGGGATCAACTTCGATGCCGTCTCCGCCGCCGGCGAGTACCTGGGCGGGGCGATCGCTCCCGGACTGGAGATCTCGCTCACGGCCCTGGTCGAACGCGCGGCGCGGATCCCTCGGATCGAACTGGGGGAGCCGGAGGCAGCGATCGGTCGCTCCAGCCGCGCCGCGATCCAGTCGGGCGTCGTCTTTGGGTTCGCCGGGTTGATCGACGGTGTCGCCCGCCGGATTGAGGAAGAGCTCGGCGAGGCGCGATTCCTCGCCACGGGAGGGCTGGCCTCGGTGATCGTCCCCTTCACCGAGACGATCGACGAGGTTGAAGACCAGCTCACCCTGAAAGGCCTGAAGCTGATCTATGACCGCAACCAGGCCTGAGCTGACGGACCCCTTCGAGATCGGCGGCGTGCCGATCTCCAACCGGGTCCTGCTGGCGCCGCTGGCCGGGATCGGCAACTGGTTCGTGCGGTTGCAGGCCAAACGGCACGGCGCCGGCCTCGCCGTCTCGGAGATGGTCTCGAGCTTCGCCCTGCACTACCGCAACGAGCGCACCCTGCGCGACCTGATGAGGATCCACCCCGACGAGCATCCGGTCTCGATCCAGCTCTTCGGTCACGACGCCGAGGTGATGCGCTCCGGTGCGGCGATCGCCGCCGAGGCCGGCGCTGACCTGATCGACATCAACATGGGCTGCCCGGTCCCGAAGGTCCGCCGCACCGGCGCCGGGGTGCAGCTGCTGCGCGACCCGGAGCTGGCCCTGGCGCTGGCCCGGGGCGCGGCCCAGGGCAGCGGGCTGCCGGTGACGGTGAAGCTGCGATCCGGGATCGAGGCCGGCGACCACTCCGGCTTCGAGCTGGCGGTGCGGCTCGCGGAGGAGGGGGGAGTGGCGGCGATCGGCTTTCACCCGCGCGCGGCGACCAAGGGTCACCAGGGCACCCCCGACCACGAGTTGACCCGGGAGCTGGTCGAGCGGGTCGAGGTGCCGGTGATCGTCTCCGGTGGCCTCAGCAGCGCCGACGCCGCCCGCGCCGCCTACCGGGAGTCCGGCGCCGCCGCGGTGATGATCGCCCGCGGCTCGCTCGGAAACCCCTGGCTGTTCGAGGAGCTCACCGGCGCCCGCATCGAGCCGCCCGCCCGCGAGGAGGTCGTCACCGAGCTGCTGTGGGTGGTCGGTCGCGCCGAGGAGCACCTCGGGGCCGCCCGCGCGGAGCGCTACCTGCGCAAGTTCTACCCCTGGTACGTGGAGCGGCTGGCGGCCCCGCCGGCGATTGCCGACGAGTTGCAGCGCAGCGCCGATCTCGACCGTGCCAGGGAGCTGATCGGCTCCCTGGCCGAGCCCGTCGGCGTCGCTTAGAACCGGCTTGATTGCCGGCTTTCAGCCCTCGCTATAATCCCGCGACTCTGTGCCTGGGTGTGGCGAGGTGGACGGCCGCATCGGGGCGTTTTTTTCGGTCTGGGAGTCGGTTCTCGGCTCCCCCCAATCCCAAAAGCGAGGTTGTGCACGTGAGTCGTCAGGCGGTAGTCACCCCGGAGGGTCTCGAGAAGCTGAAAGTGGAGATCGAGCACCTATCGACGACGAAACGTCGCGAGGTCGCGGCGCGGATCAAGGAGGCCCGTGAATTCGGCGACATCTCCGAGAACGCCGAATACGACGACGCCAAGAACGAACAGGCGTTGCTCGAGGCCCGGATCGCTCAACTCGAGGAGCGGCTGCGCCGGGCCACCGTGATCGACGAGAAGGCGCTCGGCACCGACGAAGTCGGCTTCGGCTCGGTCGTTCACGTCAAAGACCAGAAAACTGGCAACTCGCAGAAATTCCAGATCGTCGGCTCGACCGAGGCCAATCCGGTCGAGCACAAACTCTCCAACGAGTCGCCGATCGGCAAAGCGCTGGTCGGCCGCAAGCGCAACGACGTTGTCACCGTCGAGGTTCCGCGCGGGCCGAAGAAGAAACTCAAAATTACCAAGATCGAGAAGGCCTGACGGTCGATAGGCTCGCGCGGCGATGAGCGGCGAGCCAACGGATCAGCCCAAACTCTCTGACGTACTTCGCGACCGGCGGGAGAAGCTCGATCGCATCAGGGAGTCGGGGATCGAGCCGTTCCCGCACGAGTTCTCCGGGCGTGAGGACATCGCCGAGGTCCGGGCCGCGCACGAGGGGCTGGCGCCGGGGATCGAAACCGAGTCGCGCCACCGCGTCGCCGGGCGCCTCGTCGCCCGCCGCGGTCACGGCAAGGCCTGCTTCCTCGACCTGCGCGACGGCAGCGGCCAGATCCAGCTCCACGCTCGCGAGGATCTGCTCGGCGAGGAGGCCTACGCGCTCCTGGTCAACCTCGACCTCGGCGACATCGTCGGCGCCGAGGGAACCGCCCTCGCGACCCGCCGCGGCGGCGAGCTCTCGCTGGCCCTCGACCACTGGCGCCTGCTGGCCAAGAGCCTGCGCCCCCCGCCCGACAAGTTCCACGGCCTCGAGGACACCGAGACCCGCTTCCGCCGTCGTGAGCTCGACTTGATCGCCAATGAGGACAGCCGCCGCATCTTCAAGGTCCGCGCCGGCACGATCAGCGAGATCCGCCGCTGGCTCGACGAACACGGCTACGTCGAGGTCGAGACCCCGGTCCTGCAGCCGCTCTACGGCGGCGCCCTCGCCCGTCCCTTCGTCACCCACCACAACGCTCTCGACCGCGACCTCTACCTGCGGATCGCCACCGAGCTCTACCTGAAGCGGCTGGTCGTCGGCGGCATCGACCGCGTCTACGAGCTCGGCAAGGACTTCCGCAACGAGGGGGTCTCCCACAAGCACAACCCCGAGTTCACGATGCTCGAGTGGTACGAGGCCTACGCTGACTACGAGAAGACCGCCCACGACCTCGAGCTGCTCGTCTCCGAGGTGGCGGAGCGGGTGCTGGGCACGACCAAGGTCAAGCGCGGCGAGGACGAGATCGACTTCGCTCCTCCCTGGCGGCGGATCACCCTCCGCGAGGCGGTCCTCGAGCGCGCGGGGATCGACATCGCCGAGCACCCCACCCGTGAGGCGCTGGCGCAGGCGATGGGAACCGAGCCCGATCCCGCCGAGGGCTGGGGAAAGCTGGTCGACGGCCTGCTCTCGCGCGAGGTCGAGCCAGCCCTGGTTCAACCGAGCTTCGTCTTCGACTACCCCGTCGAGCTCTCGCCGTTCGCCAAGGCCCACCGCTCCGAGGAGGGCCTGGTCGAGCGCTGGGAGGCGTTCGCCGGGGGGGTCGAGATCGCCAACTCCTTCAGCGAGCTCAACGACCCCGACGAGCAGCGACGCCGCTTCGAGCAGCAGGCACTCGAGTCCGAGCGCGGCGACGAGGAGGCCCAGCCCTTCGACGAGGCCTTCGTCGAGGCGCTCGAACAGGGGATGCCGCCGACCGGCGGCGTCGGTCTCGGTATCGACCGGCTGGTGATGATGATGACCGGGTCCGCCGGCCTGCGCGAGGTGCTGCTGTTCCCGGTGATGAGGACCTGAGCGCCGCTCGGTCTAACGCGGTCCGAAGATCACGCTCGGGACCGCGCGCAGCAGCTTCAGTCAACTGCCGATCCCTTGCTCGGGGCCGGACTCTGCTGGCGCTCGCCGCAGTCGCCGTAGGCGTCCACGACGAAGATGTCGAGGACGATCTCCCCTTGATCTGAGCGCCGCTGGGACGCTTGCCCTGAAAGCTCACGGTCTGTCGGTAACAGGTTCCGCTGAGCGCTTGGACCGGCCCGATGTGGATGTAGCGGGCGCTGGCCAGCGGGTACTAGCAGAGGCTGAAGGCGCCGTGCGAGTTCCTGTAGGTTGCCCGGGTGCCGGCGAAGAACGTTTCCGGCGCGCAGCAGGGCGCCGCGCTGGCGCCGTAGTGCCGGTACTGGGTCCCCGTCGGCGAGCTGACGTAGATGTCGTTCGCCCTTTCGGAGGAGACCCAGCCGGGCGGTGCGTACCAGGTCCAGTGCCCCCTTCGTGGCGTTCGAAGTTGCCGGGGGGCGTGGCGCTGGCGCTCGCCAGGCCCATCAGCCCCAGGACCGCCGCCAGCCCCCGAGCCTGTCGCCGGACCGCCGTCATTTCGCGTCGCCGGTCGTCGCGGCGCCTTTGAGCTCGCCGGAGAGCTGGTCGAAGTAGATGTCCAGGTCCTTGGCCGAGAGTCCGGGTGGTTCCGCCTCGAGCTCGGATTCGGCGATCGGGCCGCGCGGGCCCGCGACCACGGCGACTCGGTCGGACCGCTTGGTGCCGTCGCCGGAGAGAGCGAGGGATCCGGTGCCGCCGCCCGGCAGCGGTCCGCTGAAGACCCGGTCGGGCTTGAAGGGGAGCTTCGCTTCGGCGTGGGTGGCGGCGAACTTGAGCGGTTCTTCGACCGTCAGTTCGCGGTCGGAAGCGTAGCCCCGGTAGAAGGCCTCGGCCGCGTACTTCTGGGAATCGGCCCCGACCCTCCTGCGGAAAGTGAGGAAGGTGATCAGGGCGCTCAGGATCGCCTCGATTACCGCCAGCAGCACGTAGCTATTGGCGATCACGAGCAGGATCGGGATCGCGATGCCGGGGATGTTGAGGATCAGGGTCAGGAGGACACCGCTCTTCAGCGCCCCGAAGAAGGTGGACGGCGAGCCCCGCAGGAACCCGGCGAACTCGCCTTTGGCGGCGGCGACATCGGCGGGCGACTTGACCGCCACCTTGGCCAGCGCGGCCTCCATCTTCGGGTCGGCGGCATCCGGATCCTTCGCCGCGTCGGCCTCGGCGCCCCCGGTCGCTGTGTCCTCGAGCGACTCTTCGCGGATCGCCGTGGCGACGTGGGCGGCGTCGCCGCAGAGCGTCTCCAGCTCCGCCGGCTCGTTCAGGTACCCGTTGCGAGCGACGCAGAGGACGCCGTTGGCGAGTTCGAAGCCGAAGTCCTCGGCGCTGCGGGCGAGCCGGTCGACCAGGGCCGGCGAGAGGAGCTGGGCCGTCCAGTTCTCGCTTGCGCCCTTGAAGGCGTAGGCGTTCGTGTGCTTCAGCCCCTGATCGTTGCCGAGGTCGAGCTTGCGCATCTCCTCGAGCGGCCCGGCGACGCCGCTGAGCTTGCTGCCCGAGCCGGAGAAGCCGAGGTAGGGCATGAAGCCGATGCTCTCGGGCACCTGCGTCACGACCACCGTGAAGGGACGGACCTCGTGGTGGGTGTCGTTGTCGGAGTCGGTCCAGGTGAAGGTGTAGGTGAAGTGGGCCAGGGTTCCCTGGGCGCCGCCGGGCAGGGCTCCGGTCGCCGCACCTTCGACCGTGCCCTCGCGCGAGGGCAGGTCCCCCTGCTTGGGCAGATCGGCGCGCTCGGCGAAGGCGAGCGCGTGCCCTTCGGCGAACTTGGCGAGGGGCCGGCGGCCGGCACGGGACGATCCTATCCGCGCCGGGAGGCGCCCATCGGGCCCCGAATCTGCCGACCTCACGCGGAAAGGCCGCACTTACCGCACAGCCGGGGCGGCGAGCCGGCCGAGCGGTCCCGGTATCGTTAAGGGACACATGGACGCATTCCGATAACGAACGGGCGTCTGCCGGGTCTGCCGGTACTAACTCGGGCCTACCAGGTTCGAGCAAGAAGAGGATTCATTTGTTCGAGCGATTCACTGAGCGAGCTCGTCAGGTCGTCGTCCTAGCGCAGGAGGAGGCCCGGACGCTCAAGCACAACTACATCGGGACGGAGCACATCCTGCTCGGCCTGCTGCGCGAGGAGGAGGGGCTTGCTGCTCGCGTGCTCGAGTCCCTCGACATCACTGTGGAGCGCGTGCGCGCGCAGGTCGTGCGCATCGTCGGATCCGGCGAGGAAGTGACGTCCGGGC
>DATAIY010000255.1:0-9893 GCA_036262475.1 Solirubrobacterales bacterium | reverse complement strand
GTAACTGACTGCGCATGAGCGCCGAGCCCGACTGCGATGTCCTGATCTGCGGGCTCGGGCCGGTGGGGCAGCTCCTCGCCCTGCTGCTGGGCCGCGCCGGTGTCTCCGTTCTGGCGATCGACGAGGCGAGCAAGCCATTCGAGCTGCCACGCGCAGCGGTGGTCGACGACGAGGTCCTGCGGATCTTTCAGGCTGCCGGAGTCGAGCGGGAGATCCTCGCCGAGAGCCAGCGGCAGGAGGAGGTCAGCTTCGTCACGGTGCGGGGCCGGGCACAGTGCCTGCTGCAGCCGATCAATGGATCGCAGGGCCATCCGCCTCTGGTCTCGATCCACCAGCCCTCGATCGAGCGAACGCTGATCGCCGCGTTGGCCGAGCAGGAGACGGTGCGGGTCGCCTGGGGCCGACGCCTGGAGCGCTTCGAGCAAGATGGCGAGGGCGTACGGGCGCTGGTGCGCTCCGTCGAGGATGGCTCGACCGAGGAGATCCGGGCTCGATGGGCGGTCGGCTGCGACGGCGGCGGCAGTTGGGTTCGCCAGCTGCTCGGGATCGAGTTCGGCGGTTCGACGTTCAGGCAGCGCTGGCTCGTTGTCGATGCCCTAGTCGACCGGCCGCTGGCGAAGGTCCGCCATCCCCACTTCTTCGGCGATTGGCGGCGTCCGATCGTCTCGCTGCCGATGTCGCCGGGCCGCCACCGCTGGGAGTGGATGCTGCATCCTGGCGAGGATCCCGAGCCGTTCACCGACCCGGACTCACTTCGCGAGCGCATCGATCCCTGGCTCGAAGGCGAGACGGCGATTGTGGAGCGCGCGGTCGTCTACACGTTCCACGCCCGCACGGCCGCGCGCTGGCGAGAGGGCCGAGTGCTGCTGGCCGGTGACGCCGCGCACCTGATGCCGCCCTTCGCCGGACAGGGGTTCAGCTCCGGCGCTCGCGATGCCGCAAACCTCGCCTGGAAGGTCGAGGCGGTTCTCGCCGGCGCGCCCGAGGGCCTGCTCGACACCTATGAGCAGGAGCGCCGGCCCCATGTCGAAGCGATGCGGAGGCTGGCCGTCACGCTCGGCAGCTTCGTTCAGACTGCCGACCGCCGCGTGGCTCGGGTGCGGGACGCCTTCCTCGGGACTCTTGCCATAACCGGGATCGCGAGCTGGGCACGGACGAGAATCAAGCCGCTGCCCGCCTACGCGGCCGGTGCCTTTGCCGAACGCCCGCACCGAATCGTCTTCAAGCGATGCGTCGGTGCCCAGTTCCCGCAGCCCGTCGTTCGGGTCGGTGGAGAGAAGGTGCTCCTGGATGAGGTGGCCGGTCGTGGTTGGTGTGCGTTTTCGGCCGACTCCAACGCCGCAGACGCGCTCGGGGCAGAGGGCTTACGCGTCCTGCTCCTCGGCCACGACCTGGAGGACTCAGAAGGGACGATCGGCGAGTGGCTGACCCGCTTCGAAGCATCGTGGGTCCTCCTACGGCCGGACCGCTTCGTCTTCGCGCTCGGGGGCTCCGGAGGCGGCGAAGTCCGGCGCGCCCTCGACGCACTCCACCGCCAACTGGGACGGGCAACCTCCGAGCTCATTGCCGCACGCAACCGGAAAATCTCCCAGCCGTTGGTCGCCGCATGAACGGCGCGTCGCCGCACTTAACCGCTGAGCTTGCAGAGCTGCTCGGCTCGAACAAGCTCGGAACCCTCGCGACTGTAGGCCAGGACGGCCTGCCCCGGCTGTCGGTCGTCTACTACGCCAACCTGGGCGAGCGCATCTTCATCTCGACCCTTCGCGAACGGGTGAAGGCGAAGGACATCGAACGGAGGGGTTGGGCGGCGCTGTCGGTGCGCGGTGAGGAGCCGCCCTATCCATCGGCGACCTTCACTGGCAGCGCGGTCGTGCGCAGCGCCGGGATCGGCGAGGACACGGCGCTTGTCATGGGACGAATCGCCGGCCTGCCGGAGCCGCCCGAGCCACAGAGCGACGAGGCCCTCGCCGAGGCCGGGCGGGTGTTGATCGAGGTCACGGTCGAACGGGTCAGCGCAGTCACCCATGTCTAGCCGCGCGGCTCCGGTTTCGACGCCGACCTGTATGCCGACGCCGCGACGTAGAAGCGGTCTGCAGGGGCGGTGCTGGCTGGCTGGCTTCCACGCACTGGCCACGAGGCTCCGTATGTCGCCGCCGAGCTGGCCGCAGAAGGCAAGAGCCCCGAGGAAATCGCCTTCGCCGGGGAGGCCGAGGACCTGCTCCTCTCTCCATTGGTCCGGTGAATGCCTTTCGCGATGTGGGGGCGATGCTCCTTTCGCGTGGTTGCGAGCGCGTCATCCAGCGTGACTCACGCTCTCGCCTTGGACGGCAAGGAGGGGGCAATCACCCATGCTCTATTCGTCTCCTACTTGGCCGCGGTGAAAGGTAAGACGCAATTGGTGGCCCGCGGCAGAGTGCTGCGGCGCAGCAAGCGCTTGGCATTCGTTACCTCGGAATTGCGTGATCAAGACCGCCTGGTTGCGGTGGCTCAGGTTACGGTGAGGAGATCACGATCGCCGCAAAGCCGGCGAGCGTGGACCTGCGCGCGCGGGCGCTAACGAAGGCCAAGTCGGCGCTGCCGTCGGTACAGAAGGCACGTCGGCGACTGGCGAGCTGATGCGGGTAAACAGGCGGTCGCGCATCAGCTGAGGACCGTCCAGGTGCTCCACGCCCTCCCGGCTCACCCTGTCCGACCTGGTTCGGCACAGTTGCCGGAGGATGCGGCTTGGTCCCCTGGATCCCACCGCGTCCTCGGGTTCACTTCCCAACGGCGAGGCCACGCTGTGCGGCGACCCTCTCAAAGGTCGCGACGACCTGCGGATCAAACTGCGAGCCAGCACCGCGGCGCAGCTCTTCGAGCGCGCGCGCGGGGCGCATCGCGACGCTGTGGGGACGCTCGCTGACCATCGCCGCGTAGGCCGCGCAGACCGCGATAACCCTTGCGCCGAGCGGGATCTCCTCTTCGCGCAGCGAGTCCGGGTAGCCACTGCCATCCCAGCGCTCGCCGCTTGAGCGCACCAATCGCGCGACGGGGACCAGCGCCGCCGCCGCGGCGATGATCCGCTCCCCGATCAAGGTGTGCTGGCGGACGAACTCCCACTCGGACTCCTCGAGCGGACCCGGCTTGTTGAGGATCGCGTCGGGGATCGCCATCTTGCCGGTCTCGTGCAGCTGCGCTGCGCGTAAGGTCTCATCGCGCTGCTCAGCCTCCATCCCCAGCTCCTCGGCGACCGCCAGGGCCAGCTCGGCGACGTCGACCGCCTGCTCGGCGAGCTGGGGCTGGCGCTCGCGGAGTGCTGTCAACAAGACATCGCGTGACTGTGAACCGGCGGAGGTCCGCTCGCTCACCTTGTTCGTGTACATCCGCCGGTCGGCAACCTGCATGGCGGCCTCGACCGAGCCGGCCTCACTCGGCAGTAGAACGCTGCCTTGTGAGGCGGTGATCGCGAAGCCTTCGCCTTGCTCGCAAAGAGCGGCGCTCGCGCCTGCGATGAGTGCGTCGACCTCGGCCGCCGTGCACTCGGCAAGTAGGCAGAACTCATCGCCGCCCAGCCGGTAGGCCCGGCCTGCTGGGGCGGCGAAGCGCTCGAGGCGTTGGCCGAGCCGTTCCAGCAGAGCGTCGCCGGCCGGGTGGCCGAAAGTGTCGTTGTAGAGCTTGAAGCCGTCGAGGTCGAAGAAGACCAGGAGCCAAAGCGTGCCGGTCCCTGGGGGGCGGGCAATCGCGCGATCGAGGTCGAACTTCAACGCCCGGCGGTTGCGCAGGCCGGTCAGCGGGTCGGTGCGTGACTCTCGAGCTCTTGAGCGAACTTCGCCCTCGCTTTCAAGCAGCGATAGCATCAGGCGCGCCACCACCGCGACCATCGTCACCAGCGAGAGAACGGTGGCGGCTGCGGGTAGCGAGTTGAAGCGTTCGCCCCCCAAGATGCAGATCGCCACCAGGGCCGCCGCTGCGGGCATCACGATCACTCGCGCGGTTCGCGGCCGCACCGGCTCGATGATGCCCGGCTCGATCCACGCGGCGCTAGCCAGCAGCAAGACGCCAAGCGGCCAGCCGACGTCGAGGATCGTGCCTTCGACATAGGTTCCCTTGGCGGCCTGCAGCAGGTAGACGCCGTCGGAGACGGCGAGGAGCAACAGCCCGGCGCCGAAGACTGCCCAGCTGCGACCCGGCCGCCAGCCGGTGAACGCGGTCGCGGTGAGGACAAGTGTCAGCAGCGTCAGGTCCGCGATTGGATAGGCGAGGTTGGTCGCGACGGCGAGCGTCTGGCCTTTATTGCCGGCATCGACGATCGGCGCGAGCGCGAGTGCGGCAGCGAGTGCGGCGACGGCTGAGCCGACGATCACGCCGTCCAGCCACCGCGCCACCGGAAAGGCCCCGATCCTCGCCCGCAAAAGCGCGATCAGCGCCGCGTAGGCGAGCGGATAGAAGGCGAGGTAGCCGCCGTCGGCCGGTGAGGGGATCGGCACCGACGCCTGCCCGGCGAGCACCGCTGAGTAATAGATTTCTCCCCCGCTGTAGAGCAGGAGGCCGACACCCAGCAGTGCCCAGGCAACCCGCTCGCGGCGAACCAGCCAAGCCCGCAGCAGACAGGCGGCGGCGCTTGTCAGCATCAGAGCGTTGTAGATCCAGGCGTTGAAGAGCGTGTCGGCACCGGCTCCACCAAACCCGAGCGCGGCGTGCGCCGTGAAGGCGGCGAGCAGGCAGAGGGCAAGGAGGCCGCCGGCAATCACGGTTTTTCGCGCTCGTTGGCTCAGTCCAGAGACCACTCCCCAACAATCGGAACCGATGGGGGCAACCTTGAACTGCGAGACCAACTCGCCGCGCTTTGATGGTGAAGCGTCAAGCGGATTCCATGGGGTTGGCGGATTTCGGCGGTTGCCCGAGAGTGCCTGAATCACGTGCAACCGCCGATGATCCGCGTGCATCCGCGGATTGGGACCGAGCTGTGCCGCTTCGCGAACCCCATGCTAATCGGCACCTTCAAGCGTGGACTCTGGCAGGAGAGTCGGCGGATCGCACCCAGGAGGTCGTCGGTTCGAGTTGCCTACCTTGACCGAGGTCACCGCTCGGATGCCGGGGTTTGCAGCCCTCCCGCTTCCGCATGGTTGCGAGCGCGTCCGCGGATGTCGCTCACGCTCCCGAGTTGGACGAAAAACAGGCAGCTACGCCATGAAGCCGTCTCTCCAAAGGCAGTCTCCTTGTCCCCTGCACGAGGAAGGAAGGGCGCGATGCAATGAGCGCGACCTCCGGCGTGACAGCGCGAATGCCCCGGGCCGGATTCGAACCGGCGACCTGTCGCTTAGGAGGCGACCGCTCTATCCTGCTGAGCTACCGGGGCCGGAGATGAATTTATCGCGCCTCTTCTGGGGGACGGGGGTAGGGACAAAGGTAGGGACAGATCTGGCCGCAAGAGTCCCCCTGTGGCGGCTTCTGGCCCCTCAGAATCCGCATGAACAAGCGGAATCGCTGATCTCAAGCCAAGCCGGGACTTGACAAATACTCCCTCCTAAGGGATAGGCCGCAGGTTCGAATCCTGCTCGGGGCATAACTAAACCTCCCTGCAGAGCGGAAAAAGAGAACCCCCAAGACGGGGGTAGTCCTATCCATCCCTAGGCTGGCTGGGAGACTCCGAATGCCATTGCTCCCGGCCGCGACGCCGACATTTTTTCTTCGCGTCCTGCGCGGCCGCCTCTCGGCGTCATCGATGGCGCGGCTTCGGTTCGGAGCTGCTTCCGAAGAGGCGCTGCCCTCGATCCCGAATTCTGGGGCGCTCCTTGGGCATGACGGGCTATTGGGATAAACCTATCCCCGCGGGGCTGCTTCTCCAACGGACCGTGACGCCGACGTCATGATGCGGATTGCTCTTTCGTCGAGAGCAGTGCCCGGGGCGTTCCGGCTTACCCTCGAAGGTGTAGCTTGAGCCGGTGCGTGCCTTTCGACGCAACGATCGCCTTTCTGTCTGCGTCGCGGCGCTGTCCGCTCTCGCCCTGCCGGTGGCAGCGCTCGTCTTCCTCGCTCCCTCGCTCGCGCACGGCGCCTTCCCCGGCAAACCCGGGCTGATCGCCTACGACACCTCCTCTCAGAGCGGCGGCGGCGAGTCGGAGTCCGACTGCGTCAGCGAAAGCGACGCGATCAACACGATGCGGCCTGACGGCAGTCACCGTATTCGGCTCGGCCTGGGGATTGACCCGGCGTTCTCACCCGACGGTCGCCTGATCGCCTACGGCATCTGCGACGGGGTGCAGAGCGACCTAATGGTCATGAACAGCGATGGCAGCGACGCCCACCAGGTGCTCGCCACCAAGAAGGTCTCCGAGGAGCAGCCCTCCTTCAGCGCCGACGGCAGGCGCATCTTCTTCTCCCGCGATTCCGGCGGGGAGGGCTACAGCCAGATCTACTCGGTGGCACTCGACGGCAGCTCCCTCATGCGCCTCACCCACGGCGGCCACGAAGTCAGCGACCACAGCCCCGCGGCCGCCGCCAACGGGCGCTTCGTCGTCTTCGACCGTGAGGGAAGGGTCCTCACCATGCGCCCCAGCGGAACCAACCAGAAGCGCCTGGCAGTCGGCTATGACCCGGCGATCTCGCCGAACAGCCGCAGCGTCGCCTACGCGTCGGGGGGGCAGATCTTCATCGTCGGCTCCGGCGGCGGCGGCGCCCACCAGCTGACCCACCTGAAGAGCACCAGGGAAGCCTCGGGCACCGCGCTCTCCCCCTCCTTCTCACCAGACGGGCGCTGGGTCGCCTTCGCGCTCGAGCGCAGCGTCGACTATGGCCCCGGGTTCTCCGACGCTCAGAAGCTGATGAAAGTCTCCGTTGCGACGGGCAAGCTGGTGGACCTGACGACGACCAAAGTCGGCGGCTTCCATCCTGATTGGCAGCCGCGGCCGTAGGCATTCAGCCGCCCGAGCGCCTCCAAAACGCCGGACGACTTCTCCGCAGGAAGATCAAGGAGCAACCCAGCCCGCGGTTCGCCCTCGTAGGCAGGTTCGACTGATCCGGCAATCACTTGGCCGCCCGGCCGCTTTCCCAAGGAACCTAGGATGCCGCGGTGCGCCGGCTGCTCCGCCTCTGTCAGCTGCTGATCCCGAGCCTGGCGATCGCCTCGTGCTTCCATCGCGGTCGTCTCACCCGCGGACTTCTTCGGCGCCGGCGATGAGCCTGGCAAGTACGCGCAGGTGGACGTGCCCTCGGAGAGGACAGTGAAGCTGCCCGCCGCGACCCTCGATGTCAGCCACAGCGCGGTCACCAACGTCTCACCAACACGGAAGCACTTCTCAACCTTCCCGAACTGCCGCTCTCCGTGCGCCCCATCGACGGCGGTCCGCGGCTTCCGTTTCAAGAGGACGTCGAGTCGGCGATCGGCCCCACCGAGCATCCGACTCGGCAGGACGGCACGCTGACCGTCGCGGACGCCGGGGCTTATCGAGTGGCTACCGGGGGGAAGGTCCTCAACCAGATCGATCCCCAGATCCTCTTCGGCCGCCTGACGACCTCAAGGCTGAAACTGCTCATCAACATCCACGTCTATGGCGGCGTAGTGCTGCTGATCGTCGGCTTCGTCTTCCGGGTGCGATTCACACCTGACCGCTTGCGGCGGGAGCCCACAGCGGAGGCGCCAGAGGCCACCGGAAGCGACGACCCTTTCCCCTCCCAACCGAGCTCCGAGTCCGACCGGCCGGAGCAGCTGCAGAAACTCGCCGAGCTTCGCGATAGCGGCGCTCTGAACGAGGCCGAGGTTCGCCGCCGAGAAGGCGAAGATCCTGGGTGAGTCGAACCCGCGACCTCCAGCGTGACAGGTTGAACTTGGCTTGGGCGGGCATACTCGGGCCGACTGCCGGCCCGGCTTCTGATGCTGGGCTGCGGCCCTTCGCCATGACAGGCATCGACTTAGTTCAAACTGGGGAGCGGCCTTCCACCCTCTACAAGTGGGAACGGGGTGGTGAGGAGCCCGGGCCTTCAATGGCCTCGTGCGTCCCCTCGAGTCCGCCAACTTAACTCAAATTTTGCAGGTATTTCTCTTGCCGCGCCAAATTGAGGGGTGCTGCAAAATCCCCTTCTAAGGGATAGGCCGCGGGTTCGAATCTTGCTCGGGGAGGGCATAACTCGGAGGCGAGGGGTGCAACTTCCGGGGCCCGGTCCCGTTGTAGCGAGAGGCCATTGACGAACCGACGAAGCCACCCACGACGCCTGCGGGCCAGCCACGTAGCGCTCGTTGCGATCACGCTGCTGGCGACCTGGCAGGGGCTGCTGGCACCCGCGGACGCCGCGGCTCGGGAGGTGCGCTTTCGCGGCGAGACGGTCCAGGTGCCGCCGTCGTGGCCCGTCTACCGGCTTGCCCAGCATCCCGGGATGTGCGTGCGGCTCGACCGTCGTGCCGTCTACCTGGGGCCGCCGTCCCCAAACCAGCGCTGCCCCGCCGACGCTGTGGGCCGAAGGCGGGCGATCCTGGTCGATCCGAACGGCGGCGAAGGTGCGGGAGCGGCCGGCTCGGCGCTGCCAGCGCCGAGTCCGCAGGCCGGGGCTTCGGCCGGTGGCAGCGTCTTCACGGGCCTCGGCTTCGACGCCTGCAGCGCGCCGTCCTCGCGGACGATGGCGGCCTGGGAATCCTCCCCCTACCGCGCGATCGGCGTCTACATCGGCGGCGCCAACCGGGCCTGCTCGCAGCCGAACCTGACCGCGAGCTGGGTCAGCGCCCAGACCGTCGCCGGCTGGCACCTGATCCCGACCTACGTCGGCCTGCAGTCGCCGACCAGCAGCTGCAGCAGCTGCGCCAAGCTCACCTCAGCCCAGGCGACCGCCCAGGGCACCGCGGCAGCCGTCGACGCGGTCGCCCAGGCCAGCGCCGTCGCGATCGGTCCAGGCAGCCCGATCTACTTCGATATGGAGTCCTACACGCCGGGATCGAGCGCCAGCGCCGCCACCCTCGCCTTCCTCGAGGCCTGGACCAACAAGCTGCACTCGCTGGGCTACGTCTCCGGCGTCTACAGCAGCAGCGCCTCCGGCATCGCCGACCTCGCCGACCAGATCGGCGGCAGCTACGTCCAGCCCGACGACCTCTGGATCGCCAACTGGAACGGCCAGCAGAACACCTCCGACTCCGTCGTCCCCGCCAACGCCTGGACTGGGCACCAGCGGATCCACCAGTACCGTGGCGGCCACGACGAGACCTACGGGGGGGCGACGATCAACATCGACAACGACTACGTCGACGGGGCGACGGACGGCAGCGCGACGCTGCCGACCGGCGAAGACGATCCGATCGGCTACCTCGACCTGACCGGCTCGCCGCAGCCGGGGCAGGTGCGGATCAAGGGTTGGGCCTTCGATCCGAACGCGCCGACGGCGCCTCTCGGGGTCCGGGTCTACATCGGCGGCAGGGCCGGCACCGCGGGCGCCCTGGAGTACGAACTTGGGCCGGTCGCCGACAAGGCGCGGGCGGACGTCGCCGCCGAGTATCCCGAAACGGGAAGCGGGCACGGCTTCGACATCAGCATCCCCACGGTGAAGTCGGGGCTGCAGCCGATCTGCGTCTACGCGATCGACATCGCGCCGGGGGCGGACCGCCTGCTGGGCTGCAAGGCGATCGGGATCCCCGTCGCGATAACCCTCTCCCATCTGCGGGCGACCCGCAGCGGGGTCCGGGTCCGGATCGCCTGCGAATGGCCCACCGGAACCGCC
Organism: Solirubrobacterales bacterium; assembly: GCA_036262475.1. Taxonomy (GTDB): domain Bacteria; phylum Actinomycetota; class Thermoleophilia; order Solirubrobacterales; family 70-9; genus VAYN01. The sequence goes on along the minus strand of DATAIY010000255.1, from coordinate 212 downwards.
TGTCCCGGTCAGCTGGTGCTCCGCACCCGCTTCAAGGTCTCGATACCCCGCGGCCGCGGCCGGCCACCGCGGATCCGCCTCGTCACCCGTTCCATCGGGCGCCGATCCTTCCAGCTCACCGGCAAGCACTCGCACGCGTTCCAGATCCCCCTCAGCGCCCAGGGGCGCCTGCTGCTGCGCCAGCGCGATCAGCTGAGAACGCAGCTGATTGC
>DATAIY010000254.1:0-2752 GCA_036262475.1 Solirubrobacterales bacterium | reverse complement strand
ACCCGTCCGGATCTCTGACGAAGCAGATGCGGTGGCCTTCGGTGCGCCCGCCGGGGCGGTAGGGGGGCTTCTCGGGATCGACGCCTTCGGCGGCGAGGCGCTCGAGGGTGGCGTCGAGGTCGTCGACCGCGATCGCGACGTGGTTGTAGCCGGTTCCGAGGTCATATGAGTCGACCCCGTGGTTGTAGGTCAGCTCGAGGCCCGGATCCTCGCCGGGCAACGCCATGAAGACGTTGATCGCCTCGTCGCGATCGGCATCTGCGCCACCTCGGCGAAGCCGAGCTTCTCGTAGAAGGCGACCGAGCGGTTGATCTCGCCGATCCGGTAGCAGGTGTGCAGGTAGCTGGCCACTGCTCCCTGGAGGCTACAGCCCGTGCACAGCTTTCGGACGGGCTCTTGAACTGTTGGGGGACGTTCACTAATTTGCAACTTCTAGGCGTTCTCCCGCCCCGTCAAGACCGCTGCAGAAAGGCATCTCTTGCGAAATCTGCTTCCCCGCTCGGGCGCGCTTCGGGTAGTCGCCCTTGCGGTCCCAGCGGCTGCGATCATTTCCGTATTCCTCGCACCCGGCATTGCCACGGCGGCTACGCCCACGGGTGTGACCGATACGGTCCACATCGAGATAGTCAAAGGCGCGCTCAAATTCGCCGCGCCGCAGACAGTCACCCAGGGAGACGATCTGGAAATCGTCAACGAAACCAACCCGAAACAGGTCGGCCCGCACACCTTCTCGCTGGTCACCAAGGGCTCGTTGCCGAAGACCAAACCCGCCCGCCAGAACTGCTTCACGCCGAAACACATCTGCTTCGCGATCGCGAAGTGGCAGGGCGTCAAGGGCGAAGGTGCGCCCAGCATCAACCCCTCCGAAGCCGGCCCCGAAGGCTGGAGCACGATGGGCAACCTCACGAAGACGGGCGACTCCTGGTTCACCGGTCTCAAAAAGGGCGCGTCGTTCACACAGGAGGTGACCTCTGCACCGCAGACGATCTACTTCATGTGCGCGATTCACCCCTGGATGCAGGGCAAGATCAAGGTTCTGCCGGGCAGCTAGCGGCATGTCTGGTCAATTCTCATCTCCGCCTCGCCTGGGGCGCCGGGCCTTCCTCGGCGCCCTCGGCGGCGGCGCGCTCGCGGTCCTGCTGCCGGTAAGGGGGCAGGGTGGCGGGCTGCTGCCGCTCGCCGAGGACACGCCGCAGGCGCAGGCGGCGGTGCCGTTCCGGGCGCGGCTGCCGATCCCCAGGGAGCTCACCGACTCCCAGATCCGGATCCCGATCCGCGAGGCCGAGGCGCAGATCCTCCCCGGCCGCAAGACGAAGCTGTGGACCTACGGCGGCACCTTTCCGGGGCCGACCGTGCGCCGGCCCGCCGGCCAGCGGACCAAGGTCACCTTCCACCACGAACTGCCGGCCAAGGTTGGCGAGTTCTCGGTCCACCTGCACGGCGGCCACAACCGCACACAGTTCGACGGCCAGCCCGGCGGCCTGACCAAGTCTCAGCCGCTCTCCTACTACTGCCACATCCCCAGGGGCCTCTCGCCGCGCCAGTCGGGCAATGACCTGCTGATCGAGCCCGGGGCGAGGAAAACCTACGTCTACGACTTGGTCGAAGACGGCCATCCCGAACGCTCCGCCTTTCAGTGGTACCACGACCACCGCCTCGACCGCACCTCTCCCCACATCTGGCACGGGCTGGCCGGGATGTGGATCGTCGACGACGAGTTCGACGCCTCGCTGCCGCTGCCCAGGGGCGAGCGCGACATCCCGCTGATGATCGCCGAGCGGACCTTCGACCGCCACAACCAGCTGACCGACCCCTTCACCGATCTGCGGCCTCCCGCCGACGGGATCGTCGGCCAGAGCGTCCTCGTCAACGGCGCCTTCATGCCGCACCACCACGTCGGCGCTCGGCGCTACCGGCTGCGGATCCTCAACGTCTCCCCGTTTCGCAGCTACAACCTCCACCTCTCCAACGGCGCCCCGATGGTCCAGATCGCCACCGACAGCGGCCTGATGCCGGCGCCGGTACGGCGCACCGAGATCCTGCTCGGCCCGGCGGAGCGGGTCGAGGTGATCGTCGACTTCGCCGGCGCCCGCGGCGAGACGGTCGAGCTGCGCAGCTCCAAGCGCCACAGCGGCCGCAACGTCACCGGCTCGCGCACCTATGCCGGCGCGCTGATGCAGTTCCGGGTGGGCCGCGAGCGGCTGCCGGACCAGACCAAGGTCCCCCGCCGGCTGCGGCCGCTGCCGGAGTGGACACGGAAGGTCAGCCACAAGCCCGACCACAGGTGGGAGATCACGATCGGAGGGCTCTTCAAGACGACCTGGCTGATCAACGGCAAGACCTTCAACCCGGCCCGCTCCGACGCCTTTCCGAAGCTGGGATCGACGGTCACCTGGGAGGTCCACAACCGCACCAGCGTCGCCCACGTGATGCACCTGCACCACACCGACTGGTACCTCCTCTCCCGCAACGGGAAGCGGCCACCGCCTTGGGAAGACTGCCTCAAGGACACCTTCTTCGTCTACCCCGGCGAACGGATTCTCCTCGCCGGCCATTTCTCCGACTACGCCGGCAAATTCGTCATCCACTGCCACATGCTCGACCACGAGGATCATGGCCTGATGAGCCAGTTCGAGGTCGTGCGCTCCTAAAGTCCCCGCGCCCGGCCTCGCCGTCTGACGGGATGAACCCGTTGGCGAAAAGACAGGTTTCCTTCAGGGCCCCCGGCCACTCTGACCCAGATCAGTGAGTA
>DATAIY010000253.1:0-3727 GCA_036262475.1 Solirubrobacterales bacterium | reverse complement strand
GACATCGCCGAAGGGCACGAGTGGGCCGTCGATCTGGACCTCGACCGCTTCTTTGATCGAGTCCAGCACGACGCGCTGATGGCCAGGGTCGCAAGGCGGGTCAAAGACAAGCGAGTGCTGAAGCTGATCCGCAGCTACCTGGAAGCGGGAGTCATGGCAGACGGCGTGAAGCAGCCGAGCGAGGAGGGGACCTCACAGGGTTCCCCACTCAGCCCGCTGCTCTCCAACGTCTACCTCGACGACCTCGACCGGATGCTGACCCAGCGAGGGCACCGCTTCGTCCGCTACGCGGACGACATCACGATCTACGTCGGCTCCAAGCGGGCCGCCGAGCGCGTGATGGCGAGCACCTGCTCGGTCATCGAGCGATGCCTGAAGCTGCGGCTCAACCGCGACAAGTCAGCGGTTGATCTCGCGACGAGGCGGACCCTTTTGGGGTTCGCCTTCTTCAAGCGAGGAGGTGAGATCAAGATCAGGATCGACCCCAAGGCACGCAAGCGCGCCAAGGATCGCCTGCGAGAGCTCACCTCGCGCAGCTGGGGCGTCTCGATGGGGCGGCGCATCCGTGAGGTCAACAGCTTCACGGTGGGATGGACGGCCTACTTCTCGTTGGCCGACACCCCGCGCCCGCTCTCCGACCTCGATGAGTGGTTGCGCCGCCGGTTGCGGCAGGTGCGATGGAAGGAGTGGAAGCGCCCGAAGACCAGACGGCGCAACCTGCAAGCGCTGGGAGTCCCCGCGCAACAGGCCCATGAATGGGCCCACTCGCGCAAGGGCTACTGGCGAAATGCAGGCTCTGCTCCCCTCCACCGTGCCCTGCCCAATGCCTACTGGCGCGAGCAGGGGCTTGCCGGGTTCACCGACCCATATCGCCGTTTCCGGGACGCGACGCGAACCGCCGGATGCGGACCCGCACGTCCGGTGGTGTGGGAGGGGCCGGGGTAAGCCCGGCCCCTACCCGATTCGGGATCGAACTCAGCGGCCGGTGACGGCGACCGGGCGGGAGGCGGCCGGCTCGCAGGGCCAGTTGGGCTGCGAGGGAGCGTAGGCGCGGAACTGGAAGCGAACGCCGCGGCTGTCGTCGTCGTAGAACGAGTAGGCGTGGCGGAAGTGCCCATGTGCGTCGGTCTGGACGGTCCAGAACTCGCTCCAGGGTGCGCCGGGAAGTCGGAACTGGAGCTCGACCGGCCTGTCGGCGGAGGGGATCGCCGTTTCGAAGTGGCCGATCTCGCCGCTGAATACGACAGGCGCTCCGCCAACCGATGCCGTCGCGGCGGAGGCGTGCAGGCGCACCGCCGCCAGGACCGCCAGCCGCAGCGGGCTGCTGTCGGCAGGGGTGAGGGTTCGGTTGCCAGCGAAATTAGCCTCAACGTGGCGGTTGGGGGCGAGATGCGCGAGAAAGGCGCCGTCACGTTTCGAGCCCAGCACGCTTCCTTGCCGCGTCCCCAGGCGCTAAGACCGCGGGCTCCCCCTCCCGACTACTCGGACTCATTGCTTGGCCTCCCCTGCTCGTTGCAATTCTCTAAACCAAAAGACGCCAGGACAAGTGCCGCCTGTCGCGCGTCTCTCCCCCCTTTTTTGGACGTCTCTTTGGGCAAATTTTCGGAATTTGCAAAGAAGTCCCGCCGCCCACGGGTGGTTCCAACCCCGCTAGCATCGTCGCGATGACGACCTGCGTAGTCACCGGCGGGGCTGGCTTCCTCGGCTCCCACCTCTGTGAGCACCTGCTCGGCAAGGGGCACCGGGTGATCTGCATCGACAACCTCGAGACCGGATCGCTGGAGAACATCGCCCAGATCCGCGACGAGGCGTTCGAGTTCCGCGATCTCGACATCACCACCCACGTCGATATCGCCGAGGACGTCGACTTCGTCTACCACCTGGCCTCGCCGGCGAGCCCGATCGACTATCTGCGGCTGCCGCTGCAGACGCTCAAGGTCGGCTCCCACGGGACCCATCACATGCTCGGGGTGGCCAAGTTCAAGCGGGCCCGCTTTCTGATCGCTTCGACCAGCGAGGTCTACGGCGACCCCCAGGTCCACCCGCAGAAGGAGGACTACTGGGGGCATGTCAACCCGATCGGCCCGCGCGGCGTCTACGACGAGGCCAAGCGCTACGCCGAGGCGCTGACGATGGCCTATCACCGCCAGCAGGGCCTCGACACGGCAATCGTCCGCATCTTCAACTCGGTGCTGGCCGACGAGCAGGTTCTCTTCGACGACGGCCGGGAATTGCAGCGCTGCACGGCGGGGGAGCTCTCGGCACGCCTGGCCCGCTTTGCGTCGCCTGCCGCCTATGCAAGGCGGTCAGTGGGCCCGGCGACTGGCGGAACGGCCCTCCTGGAGGCCGAGCCGTCGGCCGCGGTCGAGTTTCCGGTCGAGGGCTTCTCGGTCCCCTCTTTCACCGCCGGCGGCAGGATGGTCGCCGCCGAGCCGAGCGGCTTCATCGGTCATCCGACCGAGCAGCGGTGTTTCGAGGTCAGCACGCGTTACGGCCGCTCTGTGAAGGTGACCGGAGATCACTCGCTCTTCGTCGAGGGCCCAGAGGGGGAGCCGACGCCTAAGCCCGTAAACGACCTCGAGATCGGCGATCGGATCGCGATCGCCGGACGGATCGAGGTGCCAGAGCGCGACCGCACCCTGGTCTCGATGATCGAGGTATGGCGCTGGGCCGAGAACGATCCACTGGACCTCTACGCCGAGTACCCCGGCCTCGGCGCCAAGGTCTGGGAGCGACGTTTCGACGTATTCGGCCTGCTGGCGAAGCTGAAGCCGGGGGAGGGTCGAATCTGGCGCAACTGGATCTGGAGCCAGATATTCCGCATGCGCGACTCCGACCGGGTGATGCTGCCCGTCCTGTGGAGGCTGGGTGACGCTGTGCCCGAGGGCGCCAGAGTGCGGGCTCGTACGCAGGGACGCAGCGTCTCGATGCCCGCTCACGTCGAGATCACGGATGACCTTCTCTGGTTGCTCGGCCTCTACGTGGCCGAGGGATGCATGCACGAGAAGGGCAAGAACGCCTTCATCACGATCAGCGGTGAGCAGGAGCTGCTCGAACGTGCGGCCGCGGTGATCGAACGGTCCTTCGGCCTGCACGTCACCTGGGGGGAGGGAAGCGAGGATCGCGCCGCCTCGATCTTCGTGCATTCCAAGCTGCTTCTGCGGTTCTGGGACTTCCTCGGCCTCGATCACAACCGCAAGCGGATCCCTGGATGGATCCTGGGCCTTCCGCTGAGCCGGCTCAAGTGGTTCATCGAGGGGTACCGGGAGGGGGACGGGGTTCATTCCGGAACCAAGTTCGAGGAGGCCACCAGGCACGAGTTCTCGACCGTGCACGAGGAGCTGAAGGACGATCTGATCGTCGCTTTCGCGCGCTTCGGGTTGGTCCCCAGCCTCGGCCGCTACGAGAGCACGTTCAGGCAGCGGACCGGCGAGCGGCGGTACCCCTTCTGGCGCCTGACGCTCCAGAGGGTCGCACCGTGGAGCCCCCTCGATTGGGATCACGGAGTCAACCAGACTCTCCAGGCCCGTCGCCATGGGGACCTGGTCTGGGCGCCCGTGAGGGAGATCGAAGAAGTGTCGGCGACGGATCTCGTCTACGACTTCTCCGTACCTGGTCTCGAAAACTTCTGGGCGGGCACCGGCATAGCGGCGGCGAATACCTACGGTCCTCGGATGAGACCGCACGACGGGCGGGCGATCCCGACCTTCCTGCGCCAGGCTCTGCA
>DATAIY010000252.1:0-12152 GCA_036262475.1 Solirubrobacterales bacterium | reverse complement strand
CGCGCCCGGTGGCGCCACCGCCTTCCTCTTCGGTCTTGCCGCGGCGCTGCGGGACGGCGCAGAGAGTCCGGAGTCCCCCGTCGCCGACGTCCTCAGGGGCGCCGAGAGCGTCGTCATCCTCTGGGGCGAGCGAGTCGCCCGCGAGGGCGAGGGCGCCGCTCGCGCTCTGCTCGATGTCGCCTCGACCCTCGGGATCGAGGAGCAGGACGGCTCCGGGCTGCTCGAAGCGCCGGACTTCGCCAACGCCCGCGGCCTGCGCGAGGCCGGCTGCCTCCCCGACGCCGGTCCGGGCCTCTCGGAGACCGCCACGGGCATGTCGACGGAGGAGATCCGCGCCGCTCTGGAGTTCGGTGAGCTGACCGGCCTGATCCTCTTCGGCGTCGACCCGATCCGGGACTTCCCCGACACCGCCGCCTGGGAGGCGGCCCTGACCGCCGCCGATTTCGTCGTCTCCTACTCGATGTTCGAGAACGGGACCACCGCCAAGGCCGACGTCGTCTTCCCGCTCGAGACCCACGCTGAGAAAGACGGCACCGTCACCCATCCCGACGGCCGCCTCCAGCGCGTCCGCCACTCCGCCGCCCTGCCAGGCGACATCCGCCCCAACTGGTCGGTCCTCAGCGAGCTCGCGGCAGATCTCGGGCTGACGACCGGAATCGACTCCCAGCCGACAGCCTTCGCGGCCCTTAGGGCCGCCGTCCCCTTCTACGCCGACATCGACGATGCAACCATCGGCGGCCGCGGAGTTCGCTGGCAGGAAACCGCTGCAGCCGCGAATGTCCCGCCGGCAGGAAGCGAGCTGCCCGGGTCTGAGAGGGCGAGCGGAGCGGACTCGCCGGACACTCAGCGCGAGGCGCCAACCCTGTCCTCGGAGGCCATAAGCGATCCTCGCCGAGTCGCGTCCGCCGAGTCCGCCCCGCTCGCCCCACCGCCCCCGAGAGGCGAGATCCTGGCGCTGGGCACCTACCGCGACCTCTGGGCGGGGCCGATCACCGAGTTGAACCCGCCGCTCAGGTTCCTCGCTCCGCGGCAGCGGCTCGAGGTCTCGCCAGCTGACGCGGAGCGGATGAGCCTGAGGAGCGGCGAGAAGGTTCGCGTCAGCCAGAACGGGTCGAGCGTCGAGGCGGAGGTGCAGATCAGGGAACGGGTGGCCGAGGGCGTCTGCTTCCTCGCCGAGGGCGTCGCCGAAGGCAACGCCAACGCCCTGCTCAACGGCGGCCCGGTCAGCGTCGAGATCACGAGGGTCGAGGGCTGATGCTGCCGATCGCCGACACCCAGTTCGTCGAAGCGACCTGGATCATGGTCGTCAAGTCGCTGGTGATCTTCGCCGTCATCTTCGCGATCCTGCCGATCCTGACCGTGGTCGAGCGCAAGCTGATCGGCCGCTTCCAGCACCGCTACGGCCCCAACCGGGTCGGCCCCTTCGGGATCCTGCAGCCGCTTGCCGACGTCGGCAAGCTGATCTCAAAGGAGTCCTTCCGGCCCGCCAACGCGGTCTCGACCCTGTTCATCCTCGGGCCGCTGCTACCTGTGCTTTCGGGCGTCCTGGCGCTGGCGATCATCCCCTGGGGCAACGTCCAGGACGGGGTAGGCCTCTACGGGATCGACGTCCCGATCGGGATCCTCTACTTCTTCGCCGTCGGCTCGATCGCCTTCTACGGGCTGCTGCTGGGCGGCTGGTCCTCGGGATCGAAATACAGCCTTCTCGGCGCCATGCGCTCGGCCGCGCAGCTGATCTCCTACGAGGTCTCGATGGGCCTGGCGCTGCTCGGCGTGATCATGATGAGCGGCTCGCTCTCCCTGGTCGACGTGGTCGAGGCCCAGGGCAAGATCTGGTTCATCATCCCCCAGTTCGTCGGCTTTCTGATCTTCATGCTGGCCGGCTTCGCCGAGACCAACCGCACCCCGTTCGACATGCCCGAGGCCGACGCCGAGCTGGTCCAGGGCTTCATGACCGAGTACGGCGGCATGCGCTTCGGCTCCTTCCTGCTGGTCGAATACATGGAGATCCTGGTCGTCTCCGGGATCGCGGTGGCGATGTTCCTCGGCGGCTGGATGGGCCCCGGTCCGGGCTGGCTGGACCCGATCTGGATGCTGGCCAAGATGTTCGGCCTGGTCTTCGTCTTCATCTGGGTGCGGGCGACGCTGCCGCGGCTGCGATATGACCAGCTGATGAGCCTCGGCTGGAAAGTGCTGCTGCCCCTCGCGACCCTGAACGTCCTGGTGACCGCGGTGCTGGTGGTGACGACATGAGCAAGGCGAACGGCCACAAGGGTGGCGGCTTCGATCCGAAGTCGGCCGCCTACCTCGACTCGATCGACGTCGTCCAGGTCGAGCGCGGCCCCGAGGTCGGCGGCGTCGGCGGCGCCTACCGCGCCTTCGGCGAGACCCTGCGCGGGCTGAAGACGACGATGGCGCGCTTGATCGAGGGCCCGCTGACGATCGAGTACCCGGAGGAGAAGACGCCGGTCTACCCGCGCTTCCGCGGCCGCCACAAGCTGCACAAGTTCGAGGACACCGGCTTGGAGAAATGCGTCGGCTGCTCGCTCTGCGCCGCCGCCTGCCCGGCGGACTGCATCCGCGTCGTCGCGGCGGAGAACATCCCCGGCGACCGTGTGTCCGCCGGCGAGCGCTACGCCGCCGTCTATGAGATCAACCTCTCGCGCTGCATCTTCTGCGGCTACTGCGAGATCGCCTGTCCCTTCGACGCGATCACGATGGGCCACGACTACGAGATGGCCGACTACGACCGCTCCGACTTGATCTTCACCAAAGAGATGCTGCTGGCCGAGCCGATCGAGCGGACGCCGTTAAAAAGCGAGGGCGAATAGATGGAAGCGGTGATCTTCTTCCTCGCCGCGATCGGTGCGCTCGGTGGCGCCATCGGCGTGGTCGCTATGCGCAACCCCTTCTACGCGGTGCTGGCCCTGATCGTCCACCTCTTCTCGCTGGCCGCCCTCTTCCTGCTGCTCACCTCGGCCTTCGTCGCGGCCGCCCAGGTGGTCGTCTACGCCGGCGCGGTGATGGTCCTCTATGTCTTCGTCGTCGCCTACGTCGGTGGCAGCAGCGAGTCGGCCTGGGACCCGATCCCGGGCCAGCGCTTCCTGGCGATCCTGCTGGCGAGCATCCTCTTCATCGAGCTCTCCGCCGCCGTCCTCTCCTCCGCCCTGCTGGCGCTCGGGACCCACGGCCCCGACGTCCCCGCCGGCTTCGGTGACCCGGCCGCGATCGGCCGCCTGCTGCTGGAAAGGTTCCTCCTCCCCTTCGAGGCATCCTCGCTGCTGCTGCTGATCGCCGCGGTCGGCGCGATCGTCCTCGCCGGCCGCAAGCGCGAGGAGGAGGCGGCGTGAACATCGAGTGGTACATCGTCCTCTCCTCGCTGCTCTTCGCCACCGGCGCGGTCGGGATCCTGATCCGCCGCAGCCCGATGGTGATCCTGCTCTGCCTGGAGCTGATGCTCAATGCCGGCAACCTCGCCCTGGTCGCCTTCAGCCGCTCGGTCGGCAACCAGCAGGGGCAGGTCTTCGCCCTGGTCGTGATGGTGATCGCCGCCTGTGAGGTCGTCGTCGGTCTGGGCCTGATCGTCGCGATCTTCCGCCGCAAGCTGCCGCTCGACGTCGATGACCTGAGCGAGCTGCGGGGATGACCGCCACCAGTTGGGCCTGGCTCGTCCTGCTCTTCCCGCTGCTCGGATCGATCGGGATCGGGCTCGGCTTCAGGGTGCTGCCGGCGAAGCTCGCCGGCGCCATCGGCACCGTCGCGATCGGCCTCGCCTTCGCCTGCGGGATCGGCACCCTGCTGAGCCTGCTGGGCGAAAGCCCCGACGCCCGCCACCACGCCTCCTCGCTCTGGGACTACGCCAGCGCCGCCGGCCTCCACATCAAGCTGGGGATCTTCGTCGACCCGCTCTCGGTCTTCATGGTCCTGATCGTGACCGGGGTATCGACCCTGATCCACCTCTACTCCTACGGCTACATGCAGTCCGACGAGGGCTACCACCGCTTCTTCAGCTACCTCAACTTCTTCGTCTTCTCGATGCTGCTGCTGGTCCTCGCCGGCAACTTCGTCCTGCTGATCGTCGGCTGGGCCTTCGTCGGCTTCGCCTCCTACGCGCTGATCAGCTTCTGGTACCGGCGGGCGACCGCGACTCGGGCCGGGATGAAGGCCTTCGTGATCAACGTCGTCGGCGACATCGGCCTCGTCCTCGCGGCCCTCCTGATCTTCCGCGAACTCGGGACCTTCGAATACAGCGAAGTCTTCGCCAAGGCGCCCCACGCCTTCCACACCAACGAGTGGACGGTGACGGCGATCTGCCTGCTGCTACTGGTCGGCGCCTTCGCCAAGTCGGCACAGCTGCCCTTCCACACCTGGCTGCCCGACGCGATGGAGGGACCGACGCCGGTCTCCTCGCTGATCCACGCGGCGACGATGGTCACCGCCGGCGTCTACCTGATCGCCCGCACCCACGCCCTCTTCGTGCTCGCCCCGACCGCCGCCGACATCTCCGCCTTCGTCGGCTTGGCGACGCTCCTGGTCGCCGGCACGATCGCCCTGGTGATGACCGACCTCAAGCGGGCGATCGCCTACTCGACGATGAGCCAGATCGGCTACATGATCATGGGCGTCTCGATCGGCGCCTACAGCGCCGGCCTCTTCCACCTGATGACCCACGCCTTCTTCAAGGCGCTGTTGTTCATGGCCGCCGGCTCGATCATCGCCGCGATGGCCAACAGCCAGAACATCGACGACATGAAGGGCTTCGGCAAGGCGATGCGCTTCACCTCGATCACGATGCTCTGCGGCGGCCTCGCGCTGGCCGCCTTCCCCGGCACCTCCGGCTTCTTCTCCAAGGACGAGATCCTCGCCTACGCGACCGCCCGCGGCGGCATGTACGAGACCTTCACCGTGCTCGGCTACTTCGGCGCCCTGCTGACCGCGATCTACACCTTCCGGCTGATCTTCCGCGTCCTCCCCGGGCGGCCGTGCGCCGAGGCCCAGGAGCTGATCGATACCGGTCACGTGCCCCACGCCCACCCCGCCAACCCGGCGACCGGCGAAGAGGAGGACACCGACGTCGGCTTCCCCGGCGCCGACCATCACATCGCCGAGCAATCGCTGCCGATGCGGATCGCGATGGGCGTGCTCGCCTTCCTCGCCCTCTTCGCCGGACTGATCCAGGTTCCGGGGGTCGACGAGGTCGTCACCAAGTTCCTTAACCCGGTCTTCGCCGACTCGCCGCTGGCGGCGATCGTGCCCTCGGTCGGCGCCTCCTGGGCGGGCCTGGCGATCGGCGCCGCGATCTCGATCACCGGCATCGGCATCGCCTACTGGCTCTACATCCTCCGGCCCGAGACGCCGACGGCGCTGATCCGCCGCTTCGGCCCGGTCCACACCTTCCTCGCCAACAAGTGGTACTTCGACGAGCTGATCGACATCCTCGTCGTGCGGCCGGCGCTGGCGGTCGGGCGCTTCGCCAACCGCATCTTCGAGCGCTTCGTCGTCGACGGCCTCGTCACCGGCACCGAGGAGACCGTGCGCGGCGCTAGCGGGGTAGTCCGCGCGGTCCAGAACGGCTTCGTCCGCAGCTACGCGCTGGTCCTGATCGCCGGCTTCGCCGGGCTCGCCCTCTACTTCCTGATCGTCCAGTCATGATCAACGCGCTGCTATGGGCACCGCTGGCCTTCGGCATCGTCGGCCTCTTCCTGCCGAAGCGGGCGACCGGCTGGTGGGCGGTGCTGGGAACGGTCGTGACCCTGGGAATCGCGATCTCGATGGTGACCGGCTTCGACTCCGGCTCCTCCGGACTGCAGGACACCGTCGACATCTCCTGGATCTCCGGCCTCGGCGTCGACTACAGCCTCGGCATCGACGGGCTCAACCTCTTCCTGATCATGCTGACGGCGCTGCTCTGGGTCGGCGGCACCGCCTTCGCGGCATTCCGCGAGCAGGAGCGCCCGCAGCTCTTCTTCTTCCTGATGCTGGTCGCGGAGACGGCGACGCTGGGCTCCTTCCTGGCCCAGGATCTCCTTCTCTTCGTCCTCTTCTTCGACTTCATGCTGGTCCCGTTCTACTTCCTCTTCGGCGCCTGGGGCAGCGACCGCGAGGGCGGCCCGACCGCCGCCGCGGCGACCATGAAGATGATCATCTACACCCTGATCGGCTCGCTGCTGATGCTCGTCGCGGCGATCGCCACCGCGATCATCTCCGCCGACGGCGGCCACCTCACCTTCTCGATCGCGGCGATCCAGCAGCAGGGCCTGCCGGCCGGCAGTCAGCGCTGGATCTTCTGGTTCTTCGCCGCGGCCTTCCTGGTCAAGATGCCCGCCTTCATGCTCCACGGCTGGATGCCGGACGCCTACCGGGCGGCGCCACTGCCGGCGCTGGCGGTCTTCTCCGGGGTGCTGGCCAAGGTCGGCGCCTACGGCTTCCTACGGATCGTGCTGCCGCTGTTCCCGGCAGCAACGATCGAATTCCAGGAGGTGATCCTGGTCATCGCCCTGGCCTCGATCCTCTACGGCTCGGTGATGGCCTTCACCCAGACCAACATGCGGCTGATCGCCGGCTACTCCTCGGTCGCGCAGCTCGGCTTCATCACCGCCGGGATCTTTGCCCTGCGGGCCGACGGCTCCGACGGGGCGATCCTGCAGATGGTCAACCACGGCCTGGTGGTGGCGCCGATCTTCATCATCGTCGCGATCCTCTACGAGCGGACTGGGACCGAGGACATCCGCGAGATGGGCGGGATGGCACTGCGAGCGCCGGTTCTGGCGGCGCTCTTCCTGATCGTCACCCTGGCCACCCTGGCGATGCCGGGCTCGGCCAACTTCATCGGCGAGTTCTACATCCTCAACGGTCTCTTGCAGTCGAAGATCGTCTTCGCCTTCGTCGCCATCAGCGGCGTCGCGATGTCCGCCTACTACGCGCTGCGCCTCTACCAGCGGACGATGCACAACCGCAAGCCCGACGGCATCGCCTCGCGTGAGATCGGCCTCCGCGACGGCCTCGTGCTGGCGCCGCTGGTCCTCTGCATCCTCGGCCTCGCCCTCTACCCCCAGCTGATCCTCCACCGCACCGGCCCGACCGTCCAGCAGACGGTCGCCGGCGTCACCGGGGGCTCGGCACCGGAAGCGCAGCTGGCCCAGAAATGAACTTCCACGAACCGCATATCGACTACGCGGGCATCTCGCCCGTGATCGCCCTCACCGTCGGCCTCGTCGTCGTCCTGATGACGGCGGTCTTCAAGCCGCTGCGCCGCACCGCGTCGGCGCTGACGCTGCTGACCCTGGCGACGACCGCCGGGCTGCTGATCTGGCAGTGGGGGGAATCGAAGGAACTGATCACCGGGGCGCTGCAGCTCGACGACCTGGCGATCTCGATCTCGCTGATCGCGATCCTCACCGCCGCCTTCTGCGTCGTGATCTCGACCCGCGAGCCGGCGGCCGAGGAAGCCGGGGTCGGCGAGTACCACGCGCTGCTGCTCGGCTCGGTGCTGGGAATGACGCTGCTGGCCCAGGCCACCAACCTGGTCACCTTCTTCGTCGCGATCGAGACCCTCTCGATCCCGCTCTACATCCTCTGCGCCACCAATCTGCGCCGCGAGGGCTCGCTCGAGTCGGGGCTGAAGTACCTGATCGTCGGCTCGCTCGGCTCGGCGACGCTGCTCTACGGGATGGCGTTCCTCTACGGCGGCACCGGCTCCACCGACTTCACCGGGATCGCCACCGGGATCGCCCACAAGGGCATGCTCGGCGACCCGCTGATCCTGATCGGGATCGCGATGGCCGCGGTCGGGCTCGCCTTCAAGACCTCGATCGCGCCCTTCCACCAGTGGACGCCCGACGTCTACCAGGGGGCGCCGACGCCGATCACCGGATTCATGGCGGTGGCGACCAAGGCGGCCGCCTTCGCCGTATTCCTGCGCTTCTTCGACGTCGCCCTCGGCCCGCAGGTGAACGAGTGGCAGCCGGCGCTGGCGGTCCTGGCGGCGATCTCGATCGTCGTCGGCAACGTCGGCGCCCTCGGCCAGGACTCGCTGAAGCGGATGCTCGGCTACTCGGGGGTAGCCCAGGCCGGGTACATGCTGGGTGGGGTCGTCGTCGCCTCGGAGTCGGGCATCAGCTCGCTGGTCTTCTACCTCGCCGCCTACGCCTTCATGAACCTCGCCGCCTTCTCGGTGATCGTCGCCCGCGAGCGGGAGACGCCCTACGGCGACGACATCCGCTCGGTCCAGGGCCTGGGCGGGACGCGACCTCTGCTCGCCTGGCCGCTGACGATCTCGATGCTGGCCCTCGCCGGGCTGCCGGCGACGGCGGGCTTCATCGGCAAGCTCTACCTGATCGAGGCCCTGGTCGAAGGCGACTACACCTGGCTCGCGGTCTTCATCGCGGTCGGGACGATGATCTCCCTCGCCTACTACCTGCGGGTGGTGGCGGCGATGTGGATGCGGCCCGCTGGCGAGACGATTCCCGGCGCAACTCCGGCGATCGCCGGCGCCTCGCCCGAAGCCGACCCGGTCGACCCCGAAGCGGGGCGGCGCCTCTACCTCGTGGCGCCCGCCCTGCTGGCCGCCGCGGCGACGATCTTCTTCGGAATCATTCCCCAGCCCCTCGTCGATTTCGCCGCGCACGCCGGCGCGTCGCTCTTTTAGTCAGAAAGGGGACGCTGGGTGGGCGTCCTGCTGACCGCAGCCGCGATCGTCGTCGCCACCGCGGTCGGCGTCTGGTCCGAGCGCCGCTGGCCCCAGGGCGCCGCCGAGGCCGCCCGCAAAGCGCTGGTTTTGATCCTCTACTTCCTGCTGCCGCCGGTCATCTTCTTCAACCTCGCCTCCGCCCACATTGACCTCAACCACGGCGTCGGCCTGGGGCTGGCAATCGTCGCGATCTC
This sequence comes from Solirubrobacterales bacterium, assembly GCA_036262475.1. GTDB lineage: Bacteria > Actinomycetota > Thermoleophilia > Solirubrobacterales > 70-9 > VAYN01. The sequence goes on along the minus strand of DATAIY010000252.1, from coordinate 3,269 downwards.
CCTCACCTCGGCGCTGGTCTGGTTCGTAGCGAGCCGCGTTCTGAAGCTTCCCCACCACCAGACCGGGGCGATGATCTGCACGGTCCTGGTGGTCAACACCGGCTATCTCGGCTACCCGATGTCGGTGGCGCTGCTGGGGCGGGACCAGCTCTCGACGGCCGTCCTCTACGACGTCCTCGTCAGCGGCCCCTGTCTGCTGCTCGGCGCCTTCGCGGTAGGGGCCGCGTTCGGGACCAAGGCGGGCGAAAGCCCGCGCCAGCGAGTCCGCGCCTTCTTCACCCGCAACCCGCCGCTCTACGCCGCGATCGCCGGCCTGCTCGCCCCCAGCGCGCTGGCACCGAACCTCCTCGTCGACATCTCGCAGGGGCTGGTCGTCGCAATCCTGCCGATCGGCTTCTTCGCCGTCGGCGCGACTCTGGCCGAGGGCGCCGTGCACGGCGAGCTGCCAATGCCGCCGCCGCTCAACCGCCAGGTGCTGGTGACCCTGGTGGCACGGCTGGCGATCGCCCCGGCGCTGCTGATGCTGCTGGCGGCGCCGCTGATCGACCTGCCCGCCACCTACCGGCTGCTCTCGGCGATGCCGACGGGGCTCAACTCGATGGTCGTCTCCCACGCCTACGGCCTCGACAACCAGATCGTCGCCGAGGCCGTCGTCTGGTCGACGGCGATCGTCGTCGTCGCTGCCCTAGTCTCGCTGGCGTTCTGATGCTGCAGCATGTGGGGATCGAGATCGCGCCTGGGGAAGTCGACCGAGCCGTCGAGTTCTTCGCCCTGCTCGGCTTCGAGCCGGTCGATCCGCCCGCCGCCCTCGCCGACAGCTTCACCTGGGTCGAGCGCGAGGGGACCCAGGTCCACCTGATGCACGAGCAGAGCCCGACGGTCCCGCCCCGGGGGCATCTCGCCGTCGTCGTCCCGGACTTCGAGGTGGCCCTGGCACATCTGCGCGAGCACGGTTTCGAGGCCCGCCCCGGCCGCGAGCACTGGGGCGCCCCGCGCGCTCACGTGATCGCCCCCGGCGGGCACCGGGTCGAGTTGATGGCCGCGCCGCCGGCAAGGGCCTGAGCTCAACCCAGCGGCTCGATCCGCATGCCGTCGGCGTAGCCGTGGCCGGCGTAGTCCCCGGGCGGGTTCGCGTACAGCAGGCCGAGACAGGCTCCGATCGCGCGCTGGGTAGGCATTCGGATGCAGCGACTCGCGGCTCGAGCCCTGGAGGAAGGAGAGGCGGCGGACCCACCCGGCGCTGAGCGGCGACGGGCCCTCGAAGCCGCCGCGGCGCGAGCGGCGATCGCAGAGTTGATGGCCGTCGAGAGCGTGGCGGCGATCGAGGAACTCCGCCCCCGCCGCGGTAGCCGCCGCCCGCATCGCCGCCACGATCGAGCCGGTGCCCTCTCCTGCCGCCCAGGAGCGGCGCTTATGCGACGCCCCGGCCGCGCTTGGCGGCGAACAGGTCGAGGTCGGCGAAGCCGAGCAGATCGTCAACGGTGGCGCCGTCGGCCGGGAACATCGCGAAGCCGGTCGCGGCGGAGACCGGTCGTGTCTCGTCGCTGCCCAAGCCGCGCCGGGCGACCCGGTTGCGCAGCCGCACCGCGACTTCCCCGGCCTCCTCGGCGTTGGTCTCGGGGGCGATCACGGCGAACTCGTCGCCACCCTGGCGAAAGACGGAGTCCTCTTCCCGCACCTCGTCGTGCAGCACCTTGCCGATCTCGGTCAGCAGGCGGTCGCCCTCGAGGTGGCCATGGAGCTCGTTGATCTGCTTGAAGCCGTCGAGGTCGAGCAGAACCAGGGCGAACTCGCGCGAGTGGCGCCGGTGCCGGGCTATTTCCTCGGAAAGGCGCTCGTGCAGGCTGCGGTAGTTGCCAACGCCGGTCAGCTCGTCGCGACGGGCAAGCGCCCACAGCGCCTCGTGACTGGCCCGCAGCCTCCGTGCCAGCACCACGATTCCCGCGGCGACCACGGCCAGGCAGCCGGCCTCGGCGATGGCCAGGACCAGGGTCTGGCGATTGGAGAAGGAACCGAGCAGCAGCGGCAGCAGAAGGCCGGAGGCGATCGCGATCAGGCCGGCGACGAGGAGTCCGGCGGCGACCGGACGGCGGTTAGGGGAAATGTCTGGGTCTGGTTGGACCATCATCGATTCTAGGTAGGCACCTACCTGGTACCCGCAGGATATGCGGGTGAGCCATGCTTGTCTCCCCTCGCCACTACGATGCGCCGAATGCGTTATCCGGTCGAACAGTTCAGCGCCGAGGAGAAATCGATCCTCGCTCCCCATTTCACCAACCTCGATAGCCCGGTGTTCGCGCTGGTGAACCTGCCGGAGACCGTCAAGGGAGCGCTTTTTGCCCGCTATTCGCGCTATTCCGGGACCGTTCGACGCCTTTTCCTCGAGGAGTTCGCGGGGGATGCTCCGGCCGGCGGCCGCCCCTTCAACGACGAGGAGGGGGCCAGGGCGGCGGAGCTGTATGAGCGCGTCTTCGTTGGCTACGGCGACGACTCGATCGCCCAGGTGGGCGGCGCCCACATCGCCTGCGAGTGGGTCTCGAACATCCTCACCAAGCTGCTCCAGCGCGGCCGGCTCGCCGCCTATCTTGAGCAGTCGACCCGTTACATCCCCTACGACGAGCCCCTGCCCGGCGGCGGCTACCGCTTCTATCGCAACGAGGAACTCGGGCCCGAGTTCAGCCTGGCGATGGACGACTTGTTCGGGATCTACTCGCGCTCGCTGACCGAGGTCGAGGCGTGGGCGGCGGAGCGCTGGCCGCGCGGGGACGCCGAGCCCGAGGGCGCCTGGCGGCGATCGATCCGCGCCAAGGCGCTGGACCTGCTGCGCGGCCTGCTGCCCGCCGCGACCCTCAGCCACGTCGGGATCTACGCCTCCGGCCAGGCCTACGAGCAGCTGATCATGCGTTTGATGGCCTCGCCGCTACCGGAGGCGCGCGCCTACGGGGGGATGATTCTCGGCGAGCTGCAGCGGGTGATGCCTAGCTTCGTCAGCCGGGTCGAGCGCCCCGAGCGCGGCGGCGAGTGGATCTCCTACTTCGAGCGCCGCCGTGAGCGCACCGAGGGTTGGGTGGCGCGGCTCGGGCTCGACCGCCGCGACAGTGGCGACGATGCCCCCTCGGTCGAGCTGATCCACGTCGACGGTGGCGAAGAGGATCTCCTCGCCGCCTGCCTGTTTGAGGCCGCCAACGCACCCGAGACCGAGATTCTGGCCAGGATCGACGTCCTCGACCGCAGCGAGCGGGCGGAGCTGCTCGGGGCGATGGTGGGGG
>DATAIY010000251.1:0-2930 GCA_036262475.1 Solirubrobacterales bacterium | reverse complement strand
CACGGAGAGCGGGTCGCCGGCGCGCCGGGCGGCAAGGTCATCTATCGCCGCCGCGGCAGCGGCGTCGATCATCCGGCCCAGCCGGCCGCGGCACGCATCGCGTCGCGCGAGAACCAGGGCTCACGCCCGAGCTCGCCGGGCTCGCCGGGGATCGAGACGATCGCGGTGTCGTGGAAGTGGACGCGATGACTCTCCGAGGCCCGCATTCCGGCTCCCCAGTACCAGCCGCGGTCGACCTCGATCGTCCCGTCGCACTCGACCAGGACCAGGCGCGGGCTTCCCTCGAGACTCAACCGTCTCAGGACCACTACCCGATCCGGGAGCCGCCCAACCATGCGAGAGGGAGGGCGAAGAGCTAAGCGGGCAGCTGGATCGGCGTCACCGCAAGAGCGGCCGCGTCGTCCTCGAGCGGGCCCGCGGTGAACAGGTCGAGCGCTCGCTCCAGCTTGCGAACTGAGACCGCCGGGCTGGCGGATCCGGCCAACTCGGCGTGGAGCCGGACCTCACCGAAGCGGTCGTCCGCGCCGCCGGCCTCGGTGATGCCGTCGGTGACCGCCACCAGCTGCTGCCCCGGGCCGACCGCGGTCTGGTCGAGGTTCCAGCTGGCGTCGCCGAAGGCTCCGAGCACCGGGCCGGCCTCGGCGACCTCGGTCACCGTGTCGCCGTCGACCAGCAACGGCGGCAGGTGCCCGGCGACGACGAGGCGGACCGGCTCGGTCGCGTCGGCGGAGAGGGAGAGGGCGACGACGGTGCAGAGTGCGGAGTCGGTCCGAGCCAGGAGGGCGCTGTTGAGGGTGGCGAACGCAACCAGCGGGTCACCGCTGAGCCAGGCCGCGGTGCGGAGGGTGTAACGAGCCTGGGCGGTGACCGAAGCCGCCGCGGCGCCGCGACCGGTGACGTCGCCGATCACCAGCATCCAGCCACCGGCGATCGGGAAGGCGTCGTAGAAATCGCCACCGACCTCGTTCTCGGCTCCCGCCGTCCGGTACATCGCCGCGGCCACCCAGCCCGGAATCTCCGGCAGCGGCGGCGGCAGCAGTCCCCGTTGCAGCGTCGCCGCGATCTCGGCCCGCTCGCGCTGGGCGCGCTCGAGGTCCGTGAAGAGGCCGGCGTTGTCCAGCGCCAGAGCGAGGCGGCCCGAGAGGACGCGAGCGAAGCGGGCGTCGTGGCGACGGTAGCGCCGCCGCGACCAGGCCGTCCCCAGGGTGACGGTGCCGATCACTCTGCCGCGGGCGCGCAGGGCCGCGGTGATCGCTGAGCGCATCTGCAGGCTGCGGAGGAAGGCGAGGTCCTCGGGGTCGTGGGCCAGACCGCGCAGGTCGGCCTCCCTCATCCGCTCGATGAAGCGAGGCTCAAGCGAGGCTTCCTCACCCTCGCAGACCATCGGCGCCGGGGTCGAGGGTTCGCGATTGGCGAGCCCCGTCTGCACCTCGGCCCCGCCGCGCTCGGAGACGCGGGCGACCGCGCGCTCGACCTGGCCGTAGGCGATCACGTCGATCAGGCAGAAGTCGGCGACGGCGGGAACCAGGATGTCGCAGATCGCGTCGAGCGTGGCCGAGAGGTCGTCGGCCCCGTCGGAGACGCGGGCGATTTCGTCGAGCATGCGGAAGCGCCCCGCTTCGCGCCGCTCCCTCAGCAGCGACACGGTCAACAGTCCCAAAGCCATCAGCGCAACCAAGACCCCGGCGGTCGCGGTCCAGTCCATCTCATCCTTCCGGCAAGTAGCGGTTTCAGGTTCCTACCTAAAATAGATTACTGCTCAGGAGGGGTGCAGCAAACGCCAAGGAGCGGTTGGCCCTAGCATCCGCGGCGATGAAGCCCGCCGCCAGAGCAGCGATCGCCGGCGGCGCGGTGCTGCTCCTCTGCGCCCTAGTGGTCGCCTCGATCGGTCCCGCACAGGCCGCGTCGGGGGCGAGCGCCAGCGCCGCGCGCCCTCCGATCACCAGCTGGCCGATCCCCTTCGGGCCAAAACGCAAGCGCGAGATGGCCGCCTACTCCGAGCGCCACTACGGCGAATACCAGTGGCGACTCCGCCACCCGCACGTGATCGTCGAGCACGTGGCCGAGACGAGCACCGCCAGCGCCGTCTACAACACCTTCGCCCCAGACGTGCCCGACGTCGAGCTGCACGAGCTGCCCAACGTCTGCGCGCACTTCGTCATCGGCTCCTCCGGCCGGATCTTCCAGCTGGTCAACCTGCGCACCCGCTGCCGCCACACGGTCGGTCTCAACTGGACCGCGATCGGGATCGAGCACTCCGGATTCGCCGACTCCGACGTGCTCGACAACCCGCGCCAGATGCACGCCTCGCTGCGCCTGACCCAGTACCTGCGCTGCCACTTCCGGATCCCGGTCCACGACGTGATCGGACACGCCGAGAGCCTGACCTCGCCGTACCACCGCGAGCGCGTCCCGAGCCTGCGGACGCAGACCCACGGCGACTGGCGGCACGCCTCGATGCAGATCTATCGCCAGAGGCTGCGGCGCCTGGGGCCCTGTTAGAGCCGGCCGAGCAGCAGCAGGACGAGCAGGATGATGGCGATCAGGCCGAGGATCCCTCCGGCCACCGCCACCTTGAGCAGAACCAGGACCAGAGCAACAATTATCAAGACGGCAATAAGTCCGCCGATCATCGTCACTCCCTTTATCGACTCCGTTGACAGGCCCGGGTGAGCTACCCCGGCCTTGGATCGGGAAACCGAACCGTTCGCTGCAAAGAGGCTCGTCAGGGATCGCCCTGGCGCAGCACCGACCCCAGGTCGGAGACGGGGCCGAGGTGACGGAGCTTGTCCGGGTTGACGACGGAGTTGACGCCAATCACTCGGTCGGCGTCGATTTGGGGCACCATCGCGCCGACCAGTCCCCCGTCGGGGGCGAGCAACAGGGCCCCCGGCCGGCCGTTGATTCCCGCCCGGCGCACGGTCGCCGCG
>DATAIY010000250.1:0-3253 GCA_036262475.1 Solirubrobacterales bacterium | reverse complement strand
GAAGAAATCCGAACCGATCGCCGACTCGAAGGCGGTCACGGTGCCCGGGGGAGGCGGCAAGATGAGCTTGACCGAAGGAGGCATCCGAGCTACCGGGACCAACGTCAGCGGCTACGAGCTGTACCGGGTCGCCTCGGTCCTGAAGATCGACGCCGGGTCGCCCGTCGGCGGCGCCCGGCTCCTTTGCTCGATGCGGGCGCCGGGGGGCAGTGAAGTTGCGCAGACGCCGGGATCGCGCGCCTCCTACCCGCGGTCGAGCGAAAAACTGATCAAGCAGGCGGTGCCGGAAGTCGTGCTGGCCGAATTCAGCTCGCACGGCACCGACCTTGCCGTGGTGGAATTCGAAGACGCCTTCGAAAGCTTCACCGACGAGCCCGGGGTCAAAGTGGAATGGCCGACCTACCGGATCGGGCGCGAGCAATGGGAGTGGTTCCTCCCGTCCGGACCGCCGAGCGAAGCGCTCAAGCTCGGCTTCGGATCGATCTGGAAAACCACGGCGATTCCCTCGGCCCGCATCGCCTGCACCCTCACCACCAGCGCCGGCGAGGCGACCGTGCGCACCCACGGCGCGCTGACGAAGAAATCCGAACCGATCGCCGAATAGAGCTCAGTCGCCCTGCGGGGCGACGAGGAGCTCCGGACCCTCCGCCGTTCCCTTGCCCACCTTGTTCAGCTTCGGGTTGGCGGGGGCGCTGGACATGCGGGCGGCGTCGAGCGGCGCGCACATCGCCACCGCGTCCTCGACGCTGAGGTCCGGGCGCAGCCAGGCGGCCTCGGCCTCGGCGTTGGGAAGGATCGCCGGCATCCGGTCGTGGACCCGGGAGACCAGCTCGTTCGGGTTCGTGGTGACGATCGTGGCGCTGTACAGCCAGCCGTCGTCGAAGCCGCGGTCCTCCTCGTCCTCCCACTCCTTGCGGGTGCAAATCCCGGCGAAGGCGAACGGCTCGCCGCCATCGACAGTGAAGCGCCAGGGCTGGCGCGGCTGCTTGGGGTCCTCGGCCCGCATCCACTCGTAGAAGCCGTCGGCGACGATCAGGCAGCGGTGGCGAAACTTGCCGACCAGCGGGCTGTAGGCGCGGCTGGAGGTCAGGTTCTCGGCTTTGGCGTTGATCATCCGGTAGCCGACCTTGAGGTCCTTGGCCCAGCGCGGCACCAGGCCCCAGCGCATCAGCCGGGCCTCGCGCTCCCCCTGCGCAGCCTCCGCGGGGTCGGGAGAGGAGCGCACGACGAGGATCTCCTGGGTCGGGGCGACGTTGTAGCGACCCATCCCCCGGGCGGCATTTTCGGCCCGCTCCTTCCTCGCCGGCGGCGCCTCGCCGCCTCCTCCCCGCTCCAGCGCCTTCTCGAGCTCGACCTGGAAGCGATCGGCGATCTTCTTGGTGTCTTTCGTCGTGACCGTGAAACGCCCGCACATCAGGGATGCACCTCCGAGTGTTCGCGGTACCAGTCCAGGGTACGGATCAGGCCGTCGCGCAGAGAGACCACGGGGCTCCAGCCGGTCAGGCCTCGCAGCTTCGCCGAGTCGACGTACTGGCGGTCGATCTCGCCGGCCGGATTGCCGGCTCCGTGGTACTCGGGGTCGAGGCCGGCGCCGGAGACCGCTGCGATTATCTCCAGCACCTCGGCAACCGAGTGGGGACGCTCGCCACCCGCATTGAACGCCTGCCCCGCCGCCGGGCCGCCGGCGCCGACCGCGTGCTCGACCGCCAGGTAGGCGGCGACGGCGTCGTCGACGTAGAGGAAATCGCGTTCCGGGCTGCCGTCGGAGCGGATCTGGGGCCGGCGCCCGTCGAGGAGAGCGGCGATCGCTTCCGGGATCAAGCGGGAGAAGTTGAGGTCGCCGCCGCCGTAGATGTTGGCGCAGCGGGTGACCGCGACCGGCAGGCCGTAGGCGGGCCAGTAGCTGAGCGCGATCGCGTCGGCCGCCGCCTTGCTCGCCTCGTAGGGCGACGCCGGGCGCAGCTGCATGTCCTCGCGGTAGGGCAGCTCCTCGCTGGGGCCGTAGGCCTTGTCGGAGGAGGCAACGACGACCGCCGGCACGTCAGCACCTCGGCAGGCCTCAAGCAGGTTCCAGGTGCCGCGAACGTTGGTTTCGAAGGTCGCCGTCGGATCGGCCATCGCCGGGCCGACGAGGGTCTGGGCACCGAGGTGGAAGACGACGTCGAACTCGCGGGAGCCCACCGTCGCGCCGACCTGACGGGCGTCGCGCAGGTCCGCCTCGACCAGCTCCACCTCGGAGTCGATCCCCTGCAGCGCCAGCCCGGAGAGCGGCGGCGGCGCCAGATCCAGAACGGTCACCGCGTCGCCGCGCTCAACCAGCGCCCGCGCCAGGTGTGAGGCGACGAAGCCGTGACCGCCGGTGAGGAGGACGCGCTTCAACCCGCCTCCACCGCCGCCTTGTCCCAGACCCGCCAGGGGGCTTCGCCGTCCTTGTAGAGATCGTTGAGGACGGCCGCGTCCTTGTAGGTGTCCATGCAGTCCCAGAAGCCGGAGTGGCGGAAGGCGCGCAACTCACCGGCCGCGGCAAGCGCCTGCAACGGCTCGCGCTCGAGCACGCTCTCGTTGTCCAGGTGCGCCAGCACCCCGGGCTCGAAGCAGAAGAAGCCGCCGTTGATCCAGCGCTCGCTGCGAGGCTTCTCGACGAAGCCGCTGACCCGGTCGTCGACGAGCTCGGCCACCCCCCACTGCAGATTTGGCCGGACCACGGTCAGCGTCGCCAGCGCCCCGTGGTCGTGGTGGAAGTCGAGCTGGGCGGAGAGGTCGATGTCGGCGACGCCGTCGGCATAGGTGGCGCAGAAGCACGCCCCGCCGAGGCGATTCCCGAGCAGTGCGATCCGGCCGCCGGTTGGGGTGTCGAGGCCGGTGTCGACGCACTCGACCTCGATCCCGTCGGGCCAGCGCTCCGCGCTCACGAACTCCGCCACCGCCTCGCCGAGGTAGCCGGTCGCGAGCAGGAAGCGCTCGAAGCCCTGCGCGGCGTAGATCTGGATCACGTGCCAGAGGATCGGCCGGCCGCCGATCTCGACCAGCGCCTTCGGCACCGACTCGGTCCGCTCCCGGAGTCTGGTCCCGCGCCCTCCGCAAAGGATGACTACTTGTGGTTTTTCCATTTAGTTCCTGCTGGCGGTCGTGGCCAAGCAGTTCAAGGACGCAGGGAGCGCCGTGTGCTCTGCACACAAGCGAGCGAGGACGCCGAAATGCGCCGCGCCACGTCCGTCAGCAGCCGCCGGCGACGGCCGGGAGGATGGTTACC
>DATAIY010000249.1:0-4335 GCA_036262475.1 Solirubrobacterales bacterium | reverse complement strand
CCTCGGGCGAGATCCCGAAGCGCTCCTGGTAGATGTCGTTGAGCTCGCTCGAGCCCTCCGGCAGCGGCTCGTCGCCGTCGATGACCTCAGGCGCGATGCGATATTGGCGCCGCCGCCAAGCGAGGTCGAGAGCGCCGCCAGGCAAACGTCCCAGCCGGCGGCGTCGCGGGCCGCCTTGAGGCGGTCGTCGAAGCTGTGGGTCAGGATCAGCACGCAGCCGTCGTCGTGGGGCCGCAGCTCCCAGCGCAGCTCGTCCTCGCCCCAGGTGTGGCCGAGCAGGCGCGGCGGGTCGAACTCGGTCACCTCGCCGTCCGGCGTCTGCGGCCAGGTATCGCTCTCCATATAGGCACCCCCGACCGTCGGCTCCATGGTGAAGGGGCTGAGGAGCCAGGCCGCCTGCTCGTCGGACTCGGCCAGTCCCCTCCAGACTCGCTCCGGGAAATGGGGGAGGAGGCGTTCGAAGCGCAGCGTGGGCGTCCGGCCCCGTCTTTGAAGATCGCGTCGGCACTCGGCATGTTCACTCCTTCGTTTCGTCGAGATCGCGTTCGAGAGCGTCGAGGCCGCCGCGCCAGAGGCGGCGGTAGGGGTCGAGCCAGCGAACCAGCTCGGCCATGCCGTCGGGGCGCAGCTCATACAACCGCTGCTGGCCGACGGGCCGTGCCTCGACCAGGCCGGACTCGCGCAGGATGCGCAGATGCCGCGACGTGTTCGGCTGGCTGAGGCCGGTCTCGGCGACGATTTCGCCGACGGCGCGCGGTCCCCCGATCAGCAGATCGAGGATCTGCCGCCGGGCTGGCTCCGCAACGACCTCGAACGCGGTGGTCATGCGGGTATCTAATCAAACACTTATATAAGTGTTAAATCATGTTCAGAGATTGCCGGCACGAGCCAGGTACTCGTCGAGCTCTTTGCTCTTCTGTGTGTCCTCGTAGACCTCGTAGTCGCGCAGCAGTCCCCAGGAGATGTGCCCCCAGATCACGTAGCGGTTCTCGTAGACCCGCTCTCCCTCGGGGGAGTCGAGGTGGTCGGTCCCCCGAATGCAGATCGTCTGCTTCCAGGGGAAGCCCTGCAGCACGACCTCGTCGGGGCTGATCTGGAAGCCGGTGTCGGCGAACCGCTTCAGCCAGAGCTCGAGCTCCTCCTTGCCCTGCAGCTTCGTCCCCCAGGAGCTGTCGCCCGGGAAGCGGAACTTCACGTCCTTGGCGTCCATCTGCAGCGTCGGGCCGATGTCCCCGGCGCTGGCGCTCCTCATGTTGCGAGCGATCATCCTCTTGGCCAGCCATGACAGCATCGCGCCTCCTCTTCTCGTCGGGTCCGAGCAAAAGCTAGCGAACGAGCGGTCCGCCACACTGATCTGATGCCGCCGAGCATCTGGCCGTCGTTCGTGGAGGAGTGGGGATCGACCGCGGCCGAACGGGCCGAGCCCTACCCCTGCGATCGCCTTCTCGCGGAGCCCGAGCTGACGATGTTCCGGGCGGTTGACGTCGAGGCGCCGGCGGCAACGACCTTTCGCTGGCTCTGCCAGCTGCGGGCGGCGCCCTAAAGCTACGACAAGCTCGACAACCTCGGCCGGCGCAGCCCGCAGACCCTGACGCCGGGACTCGACCGACTGGCCCAAGGCCAGCGGGTGCAGACGATCTTCAAGCTGGTCGAGTTCGAGCCCGGGCGCTCGCTGACGATGGTCTCGAGCGGCCGGGTCTTCGGTCGCGTCGCCTGCACCTACCGCGCCGACCCGGTGGGAGGGAGGCGGTCGCGGATCGTCGTCAAATTGAGCGCCGGCTACCCGCGCGGCATCCACCGGCCGCTGATGCGCGTTCTGCTGTCGCCCGGGTATCTTCTGATGATGCGCCGCCAGCTGCTCAACCTGAAACGGCTGGCCGAGCGAACCACCGGCGAGGAAGGTTCGGCCTAGCCTTCGTCCGCGCCGATCGCCTTCAGCTCGGCCGGCCTCAGCAGCGCCACCAGGGTCGAGCCGTCGATGATCGCCAGGCCGCCCTTGCGCAGCTTCGCCCGGGCGCCGGTGAGGCGGGCGACCTCATCGGAGAAGTCGGGCTCGTGGCCGACGAGGAGAACGTCGCCGCGACCGGCGGCGAGCGTGAGGGCGTCGAAGCTGCCGCCGCGCAACTCGGCGGCCGTCTCTGGCACGAGGTCGAGCGACCCGCAGGCGAGTCGCGCCGTCTCGGCGGCACGGATCTTCGGGCTGGCCAGGCAGGCGTCGATGCCGGCATCGAGCACCGCCAGCGCCCGCCCGGCGGCTCTCGCCTGCCGCTCGCCCTTCGCGGTCAGCCGCCGCGCCGCGTCGTTCCCTTCGAGGTCCTCGGCATCGCCATGTCGGAGCAGGTAGATCACGTCCGGATCCAAATTACCGACCCGGACAAATGTCGGGTACGGGACCTTGCCCGTCCCGCCACATCTCTACGATCGGCTCGAATGCCGTCTTCCCCGGGACGTTGCTTCCTCCTCTTCGTGCTCTCGACGCTGGCCCTGCTGGCGGTTCCGAGCGCGGCGTCACCGGCTGGCCAGATCGTCATCTACGGGTCTCAGTCGGGCAGCCACCTGACCCTGACCACGAAGGGGAGCAACGTCGTGGTGGAGGGCAAGATGGCGGGGACGCACCCAAAGGGCTGCCACCTGTCGGGAGACCGGATGGTCGCCGTCTGCAAGCTGGCTGGAGCCGACGCGATCGAACTGAGCATGGGCCCGTCCGGAGACTCCATCGACGTCGCCGACCCGATGCCGATCCCGATCACCGCCTATCTCGGCCCCGGCTCGGACAAGATGATCGGCAACGCCGAGATGGACACCTGCTACTCGCAGGGCTCGCGCCGCAACCGCTGTATCGGCGGTGGCGGCAACGACGTCTGCATAACCGGCGAGAAGAACAGCGACTGCGTTGGCGGCACCGGCAACGACTACTGCGAAACCAGCGACGGCAGCGACGGATGCTGGGGAGGTCCGGGGAACGACGTCTGTCGCATGGGGCCGGGCGAAGACGGCTGCCACGGCGAAGGCGGCAACGACCGCCTCTACGGCGGCGCCAACGCCGACCAGCTCTACGGCGGCCCGGGCTTCGACTACTGCGACGGCGGCTCCGGCTCCGGCCAGTCCCACGAGTGCAACGCCGGTCCGCGCCACTAGGCGCCTGGGCTCCGGCCCTGGCTTTTTCCTACAATCCCATCTGCTTGCCGAGGATCTCCTTCATGAATCCCGAGCCTGGAACGGCCGGACACGCCCGCTCACCCGAGGACACGGATTCCCTCCAAATGACGTTCTTTGAGGAAGAAGACGACGATCGGCCGTAGCCGCCCGTGGTCCAGCGGATGTGTCCGTTTTGTGTCCGCCGCGGGCTTCAGTTGCGCGCCCTGACCTGACGGCGCAGATCTTAAGGCCGCCTTGAAGAACCCGTGGTAGTTGTAATTTCCGCTTTTCGGTTCTCTGTTGGAGAGGTAGGGCCAGCGCCGTTCGGGTCTCTATCCGTCGGCCTCAGTTGGCCGCCCCTCGCGGGCGGACGAGAGCCATGCACCGACCGCGCACCTCGTCTGACTGCACCGTCCAACTAACCCTGTTCTCCGTTCTCGCTGTCTTTGACTCCGCCAACGTGGCGCCGGCGGGCGTCCCTGCAAGTCCCTGTCGGGACTCCGTAGGCCCTCGCCTTCGGCTCGGGTTCCGGGACCGTCCGTCTCGGTGCGCTGCGGCCTCCGTCAAGACAGCGACGGACGGAGGTCCAGATGTACGCAGCAACCCGCAGTCCTTCAGACGAGGTGCGCGAGCTCGCCGCCAAGCTTTACCGCGAAAAGCGCCCCTACCTACTGTCGATCGCTCGCCACAACGCGATCGGGGATGCCGACGCCGAGGAGGCGCTGCAGGAGGCCTTCGCCTCATTCATCCGCCGCTTCGATCCCGACGCAGGCGCGCCGCCCATGGCCTGGCTCACCCTGACCCTGAAGCGCCAGTGCTGGCGCCAGCGCCGCGAGGCCCACCTCGACCGCCAGCTCGGCCAGGAGGCCGAGCGCGGGGGAGAGGAGCTCGGTTCGGTGCTTGAGTCGATCCCCTCAGCGGCGTTCGAACTCGAGCAGCGCGTCGCCGAGCGCGACGACGCCCGCCGACGCATCGGCCGCCTCAAGCCCGACCAGCGCATCGCCCTCGGCTTCTTCGCCGCCGGCTTCTCCTACCGCGAGATCGCAGGCCGTCGCGGCTGGACCTACACCAAGGTCAACCGCTGTGTCAGCGAGGGGCGGGCGGCTCTTCGGAGAGGTCAGCGCGCCAAATGATGGGAACCGGAGCAGACTCACCACGCTGCGAGGGTGTTGCCCAAACAAACGCGAAGTAGGAGCC
>DATAIY010000248.1:0-7792 GCA_036262475.1 Solirubrobacterales bacterium | reverse complement strand
GGCGCTGCAGACTGACTCCTCGCGCCTCGATCCCTGGTGGAACCAGATTCGCGGCTGGGGGCAGGAGCACCCGCTCCACTACGAGCCCGGCAAGGACGGCGAGATCAAGCCGCAGTTCATGGTCGAGACTCTGCACAAGGCCACCAAGGGCGACGCGATCATCACCTCCGACGTCGGCCAGCACCAGATGTGGGCGGCGCAGTACTACGGCTTCGACAAGCCACGGCGCTGGATCAACTCCGGCGGCCTCGGCACGATGGGCTTCGGCCTGCCGTCGGCGGTCGGTGCCAAGGTCGCCTGCCCGGATGAGACGGTCGTCTGCCTCGCCGGCGACGGCAGCCTGATCATGAACGTCCAGGAGCTCGCCACCTGCGTCAGCGAGGACATCCCGGTCAAGGTCTTCCTGATGAACAACGGCTACATGGGGATGGTCCGCCAGTGGCAGGAGCTCTTTTGGGACCGCCGCTACAGCTCGGTCGAGATGGGTGCCAGCCCCGACTGGGTGAAGCTGGCCGAGGCCTTCGGGGCCACCGGCATGCGCTGCGAGAACTCCGCCGACCTCGAGGAGACGATGGTCAAGGCGCTGGAGATCGACGGCCCGGTCCTGCTCGACGTCCGCGTCGCCCAGGAGGAGAACTGCTACCCGATGATCCCACCGGGCGAAGCCGCCCGCGACATGGTCGAGGCGCCGAGGGCGCTGCGCTGATGGAGGCCGGTACGCCGCAGGCGGTGAAGCTCGAGGATCTGCACCTGCCAGGGCAGTTGAGCGGCCGCAAGCACATCCTTTCGATCCAGGTGGAGAACAAACCCGGCGTGCTGGCGCGCGTCGCCGGGCTCTTCTCGCGCCGTGGCTTCAACATCGACACGCTCGCGGTCGGGCCCACCGACGACCCCGCCATCTCGCGGATCACGTTGACCCTCGACGGGGCGGTCCACCCGATCGACCAGGTCACCAAGCAGCTGCACAAGCTGATCAACGTCCTCAAGATCCGCGACATGGAGCCGGAGGAGACGGTGGCGCGCGAGATGGCGCTGTTCAAGGTTTCCTCGGCGGTTGAGAACCGGGCCGAGATCATCCAGTTCGCGGAGATCTTCCGCGGCAAGATCGTCGACGTAGCCCGCCGCACGATGACGATCGAGGTCACCGGCTCGGCCGACAAGATCGAGGCCTTCGAGCGCATGATTCGCCCCCACGGGCTGGTAGAAATGGTTCGCACTGGCGAGATTGCCATCGCCCGTGGTCACGACTGAGGTCCTCCTAGGGGCCGTCGCGAAGGGCGTCCAGCGCGGGCGCCGCACCCTCGTCAGCGTCACCGCCGAGGTCGATATGACCGACCCGTGCGCGGCGGTGTTCGCCTCGCGGCTGGCCTCGGATCGATGGTTCTGCTGGGAGCAGCCGGATCGGGGGTTTGCGCTGGCGGGACTTGGAGTCGCGCACGAGTCGGCCTCGCGCGGGAAGACTCGCTTCGTCGACGTCGCCACGGAGTGCTCACGGACCGGGGGGGACCCGGTGCTTGACGAGCCGCCCGGGCTGCCGGCCGGCGCTGGTCCGGTCTGGCTGGGAGGGTTCGCTTTCGACCCCGAGGGGGGCTCCTCCTCGACTTGGTCCTCGCTCTCGCCGGGCTCGCTGATCCTGCCGGAGCTGTCGCTGTGCCGCAGCGGCGCTCGCACCTTCTTGACCGTCAACGCTGTCGTCAACCCCGGCGACGACGCCGCCCAGAGGTGCGCCGCCATCGATGCCAGGCTGGCCGGACTGCGCGCCGCGGCGCCGCTGCCGATGCTCGACCCGCACCCGACCGCTCATGCCGAGATCCGCAGCTCTCGGCCTCCGGCCGAGTTCGAAGACTCCGTAGCCGCGGCCACAGCCCGGATCGACGCGGGGGAGATGAGCAAGGTCGTGCTCGCCAGGGAGGTGATCGTCAGCGCCGGCGCCGCTCACGATCCGGCGGCGCTCTTCGGCGCGATGCGGGTCCAGTTCCCCGCCTGCTTCTGCTTCTGCTGCGGCACCCCCGAGGCGGCCTTCATCGGCGCCAGCCCGGAGCTGCTGGTGCGGCGCTCGGGCGCCAGCGTGTCCACGGTCGCCCTGGCGGGCTCGACGCGGCGCAGCTCCGACCCCGCGGTCGACGATCACCTCGGGGAGCAGCTGCTGCGCAGCGACAAGGACCGCCGCGAGCAGCGAATCGTCGCCAAGCGGATCGTTCGCGCCCTGCGTCCGTACGCGGTCTGGGTCGAGGCGGCGCCGGAGCCGGAGATCGTCAAGGTCGCCAACATCCAACACCTGGCGACGCCGGTGATCGCCCAGCTGGCCGAGCCGCATTCGGCGATCGAGCTGGCGGGGATGCTGCACCCAACGCCTGCGGTCGGCGGCGAGCCCTGGCCCGACGCCGCCGCGGCAATCCACGACCTCGAGGACATGGATCGCGGCTGGTACGCCGGCCCTGTCGGCTGGATGGACGCGACCGAGGACGGCGAGTTCTGCGTCGCCCTCCGCAGCGCCCTCCTCCGCGACCGCGAGGCCCACCTCTTCGCCGGCGTCGGCATTGTCGTCGGCTCCGACCCCGCGGCGGAGCTGGCCGAGACTGAGGTCAAGCTCGGGGCCCTGCTGCCGCTGGTGGCGGAGTAGGTGGACTTCCCCGAGAACCGCCCCGATCCGGCAATCATGCGCCGAATAGTGCAAGGTTGCTCGCGTGACCCGTTGGGGATTGAGAGGCGCAGCGCAGAAGGCGCTGTATGGCAGCCTGGACCGGGCCGCGAAGCCGGCCCGGTCATTTGTTCCGGACGCTGACCGAGACATTCGGCAGCGAGTCTGCGCCTACCCGCGATCTTCAGCAGACTCGAGGTTCAGGCGCTCGAATCGAGCGCTTTGTGGACGCGATCCGTGAGACGGCGGTGGAGCTCGACGTTGGTGCGGCGGTCGGTCTTGACCTCGATCAGGCCGGTGCCGGCCGCTAGGGCCTCGGGCAGCTCGCCGAGCGAGGCGAGCCGGCGGTGCGGGAGGTCGAACAGGGCTGCCGCCTTGCTGACGTCGACGCCGCGCGGGGTGCCCAGCAGCGCTTCGAACTCCTCGCCGTCGATCGCCCCCTGCTGGGGCAGGAAGTGGAAGATGCCGCCGCCGTCGTTGTCGATGACCACGATCCGTACCGGGGTCGAGACCTCGCGCAGGGCGGCGAGGCCGCCGATGTCGTGGAGGAGGCCGAGGTCGCCGGTGACGATCGTGGTCGGGCGGCCGCTGGCGTGGGCGGCGCCGATGCCGGAGGAGACCAGGCCGTCGATGCCGTTGGCGCCGCGGTTGCAGAGGAAGAGGGCGTCGGTCTCGCCCGTGGCCAGGAAGGTCTCCTGGTCGCGAATCGGCATGCTCGAGGCGGCGTAGACGAGGTCGCCGTCGCGGTGCGCGCGCCCGAGGGCCAGGTGCAGCGCGGGCTCTGAGATCTCACCGTCCCCGCCCAGTTCCGCTTCCAACGCCGCCCGCGCTGCTCGCTCGGCCTCGATCCACTTTTCCGGAGCCCCTCGATCTTCCCTCTCCAGTCGCGTCGCCCAGCCGGCGGCTAGCTCGGTCGGGTCGGCTCGCAGCAGCGCCGCCGCCCGCCGGCTCGGCTCGTTCCAGCCGCCGTAGGGGTCGACGACGATCTGGTCGGCGCCGCTCGCGGCCAGCCACGCCCGCAGCGGTTTGCTGGTCGGCATCTCACCGAACCTCAGCACCAGGTCGGGGACGACGGACTTGGCGAAATACTCGTCGCGCAGCAGCTGGTCGTAGGTCGCGATCACATGGGAGCGGTCGTGGGGGCCGCAGCGAAGCTGTGAGGTCGGCTCGGCCAGGATCGGGAAACCGGAGGCGCGGGCGAGGTGGGCGAGCGGCTCGCGCAGCTCCGGGTCGAGCTGGCGGCCGGCGATGATCACGCCAGCGATCGCGTCGCCGATGTGCCCGGCGACCTCCTCCAGCAGGAACGTCGACGGCTCCAGATCGATCCGGGTGACCGCGGTCAGCGGACGGTCCTCGCGGCCCTCCATCGCCAGCGGATCCGTCGCCGTCACCGCTCCCTCGACCGGCATCGGCGCCAGCGGCTCGCGCCACGGCAGATTGAGGTGGACCGGACCGGGCCGAGTCTCACCTCGTGCTGCGGCCAGGGCCCGGCAGGCGACCGAGCGGAAGTGCAGTAGCCCGTCGTTGTCGGCGGCGTGGGTGCCGACTTCGCAGAACCAGCGCACCGCGGAGCCGAAGACCTTGATCTGGTCGATCGTCTGCCCGGCGCCGATCCCGCGCAGCTCCGGCGGGCGGTCGGCGCTGAGGACAACCAGCGGCAGCGCCGATTCGTCGGCCTCGCAGACCGCGGGGTGGTAATTGGCGACCGCGGTGCCGGAGGTGCACAGCAGCGCCACCGGCTTCCCGGTCGCCTGCGCGGCTCCGAGGGCGAAGAAGCCCGCCGAGCGCTCGTCGAGGATCACCGTCACCTCGATCTCTGGCTGGCGCCACAACGCCACTGCGAGCGGGGTCGAGCGAGAGCCGGGGGAGACGACCGCGTGGCGCAGCCCGCCCCGGGCCAGCTCCTCGGCAAAGGCTGAGGCAAGAGCGGTGTTGGCGTTGGTCGGGTCCACGCGTTGGGCGCCCTACTCGGCAATACGCCGGACAAAGCGCCGGTCCAGGCTAAAGGCGGTGGGCATCGAGCGCGTCCTCGTCGATCTCGATGCCGAGACCGGGGCCAGCGGGCGTGTGCAGCATTCCTGCGCGCAGTTCGCACTCGACGGCGGCGATCGTCGAGGCGAAGAGGCGCTGGGTGGCGAGGCCGTGGGCGAGCTCGAGCGCGCCCACCAGCGCGCCCTCGCGCAGGGTCTGGGCCACCTGCGCCGCGGCGGCAATCCCGACCGGGCCGTCGAGCGCGCTCGACATGTAGGACGGAACGACCTCGGCGATCGCGATTGCCTCCAGCGGACCGCCGACCTTCGAAAGCTTTACGCCCGCCAGCCCGCAGGCCGCCATCGAGACCGCACGTTCGGCGTCGGAGCGGCTCTCGACGCTCTCGTCACCGGCGATCGGGATCGAGGTCGAGGCCGCGACCTCCGCCGCTTCCTCCAGCGTCGCCACCGGCTGCTCGGCGAGCTCGATGTCCATCTCCTCGAGCTCGGCGAGGGTCCGCTTCGCGCGCTCGACGTCCCAGGCGGCGTTGGCGTCGACCCGGATCCGCGCCGCCGCTCCCAACGCTTCGCGGACGGCTCGGACCTGACCGACGTCGTCGCCGGCCCCGAGCTTCAGCTTGAAGGTGGAATAGCCCTCACCGGCCCAGCGCAGCGCGTCATCGGCGACCGCGGCCGGCTCGCCGGCGACGAGGGTCGCGTTGCAGGCGACCGGATCCGGGTCCGCGGCAGAGGACTGGCCCCCGGGGTCCGCGATTCGCCCGCGCAGGTCCAGTAGGGCCGTCAGCACGGCGCATCGGGTGGGGGCCGAAAGGGCCGCCATGCCGCTCGCCACATCCGCCTCATCCAGCGTTTCGAGCCCCTCGAGCAGCCGCAACTCCTCGACGACGGTCTCAATGGTCGCCCCGCCCCGCAGCGAGAGCGGCACCGCTTCGCCCAGTCCGACCAGCCCCTCCTCACTCCGCAGCCGCAGCAGCACCATCTCGCGCCGCGCGAGACGGCCGCGCGCGGTCACGTAGGGCTCCCGGAACGGCAGCGCGTAGGGAATGACCTCGAAGGACGCAAGTCGCACGCTCACAGTTTCTCACGCAGGAGGGTGGGCCACGCCTTTCTCAGCTGGAGATCAGCAGCCCGGCGGTGACCAGCAGGCTGAAGACCGCGAGCAGCGCCCCGGTCGCCGCCAGGGCGCCGTTCAGCGCCGGGCCGTCGGTGCGGTTGCTGATCACCCGCATCGGCCCCAGCGCCATCGGCAGCGCCAGCAGCCCGATCAGCGGCAGCGCGCTGGCTTCGCCTGCGGCCAGGGAGATCGGCAGCAGGACGAAGGCTCCGAGCACCAGAAGCCGGTACAGGTTCACCGCGTTGGCCCGCCCCATTCGCACCGCCAGCGTCATCTTGCCGGCTCGCCGATCGGTCTCCAGGTCGCGAACATTGTTGACGACCAGGATCGCGGTGGCGAGAAAGCCGACCGCGATCGAGAGGCCCAGCGGCAGCGCGTCCAGGTGCTCCAACTGGACGAAGTAGGAGCCGTTGACGGCGACCAGGCCGAAGAAGAGGAAGACGAAGACCTCGCCGAGGCCGGCGTAGCCATAGGGCCTGGGTCCGCCGGTGTAGAGGACGCCGGCGGCGATCGAGACAGCGCCGATCAGGAGGATCACGACACCGGCGACGGTCGCCAGGTAGATCCCGCAGGCGATCGCGACCGCGAAGGCGATCCAGGTCGCCGTCATCACCCGCTGCGGCGTCACCAGCCCGGCCGAGGTGACCCTGACCGGGCCGAGCCGGTCGGCGCTGTCGGCGCCGCGCTTGGCGTCGGAGTAGTCGTTGGCGAGGTTGGTTCCGATCTGGATGAAGATCGAGCCGACCAGGGCGGCGATGAAGGCACCGACCCGCGGCAGGTGCCCCAGCCACTGCACGGCGGCCGCGGTCCCTACGAGCACGGGCGCGATCGCCGCCGGCAGCGTCCGCGGACGCGCCGCCATCAGCCAGATCCTCATGGTCGTTTCGGGAACTTGCCGAAGTCGGGCTTGCGGCCCTGCTGATAGGCGTTTCGTCCCTCCTGGCCCTCCTCGGACATGTAGAAGAGCAGCGTCGCGTCGTGGGAGAGCTGCTGGAGGCCGGTCAGCCCGTCCTCTTCGGCGTTGAAGCTCGACTTCAGCAGTCGCAGCGAGAGGGGGGAGAGGTGGAGCATCTCCCGGCACCAGGCGACGACCTCGCGCTCGAGGTCCGCAAGTGGGACGACCGCGTTGACCAGCCCCATCTCCAGCGCCTCATCGGCGCCGTAGAGCCGGCAGAGGAACCAGAACTCCTTCGCTTTCTTGATCCCGATGTTGCGGGCCAGCAGACTGGCGCCGAAGCCGCCGTCGAAGGAGCCGACGCGGGGGCCGGTCTGGCCGAAGCGGGCGTTGTCGGCGGCGATCGTCATGTCGCAGACCAGGTGCAGGATGTGGCCGCCGCCGACCGCGTAGCCGGCGACCATCGCCACGACCGGCTTCGGCAGGCGGCGGATCTGGACGTGCAGGTCGCCGACGTCGAGGCGCCCGACTCCCTGCTGGGCGACGTCGTCGTCACCGATGTAGCCGTCGTCCCCGCGGATCCGCTGGTCGCCGCCGGAGCAGAAGGCATCGTCGCCGGCGCCGGTGAAGACGATCGCCCCGACCTCGAGGTCGTCGCGCGCACGGCCGAAGGCGTCGCGCAGCTCGGCAAGGGTCTGCGGTCGGAAGGCGTTGCGGACCTCGGGCCGGTTGATCGTGATCTTGGCGATCCCGTCGCCCTGCTCGTAGAGGATGTCGCCGTACTCGGCGTCGCGGCGCCACTCGATCGGCGCGTAGAGATCGTGCTCGGGTGGGGCGTCCCTGTGGCGTTGCGGCAAGCTCTCCTCCAGATGGGTGTCGGCCGCGCGGGGGCGCGGAACGCTAAGAATGCGGTGGCAACGATAGCCAGCGACCCTTGATAGACGCCCAGCGATGAAACTCGACAACTGGCTCGCACAGAGATCCCAGAGCTGCCCCGACCGCACCGCGCTGGCGGCGGACGGGGTCGACGTCACCTACGCCGAGCTCGAGGCGGAGGCGACCTGGGTCGCGCGCCGCCTCGCCGCCCACGGCGTCCGCCGCGGCTCGACCGCGGCGCTGACCATGCACCCGCGCCGCGAGCAGGTGGTGCT
>DATAIY010000247.1:0-8825 GCA_036262475.1 Solirubrobacterales bacterium | reverse complement strand
GCCGGCTCCAGCGCCGCCACCTTCACCGCCCCTTCCGAGCGAGCCGTTCTCGCCTCCCCCGTCCGCGGCTGCGCCGGCACCCGCCGGCGGCCAGATCAACCTCAACGCCGTCACCTTCGAGCAGCTGCGGGCACAGAACCTCTCGGTTACGCAGGCGACCAGGCTGCTGGCTCACCGCGAGCGCCTCGGCGGCTTCCACTCCGTCGATGACCTCGACCAGGTCGCCGGTTTTCCGCAGGACGTTCTCGCGGACATCAAATCCCGCTCGACCGTTTAATCGGCGACCCCAGAGAGACTTCGGCGAGGCGCTAGGCCTCGAACTTCTCTAAGAGCTTCAGCCAGATCTCGCTGCGGGTCGGGTAGGCGGCGACGGCGTGGCGGAGCCGCGAGAGCGGCACCGCGGCGACGATCGCGATCGTCGAGGCCTGGAGGAAGTCGGCGGTGTCGTAGCCGGTGAAGGTGGCGCCGACGATCATCTCGGTGGCTTGGTCGACGACGATCCGTGAGCTGCCGCCGGAGTCCTTGCCCTGGAAGCTGGCACCGGGAGAGCCGTCGGTGGGCACGTCAACTGCGCGGGCGTCGATGCCGGCTTCGCGGGCCTGCTCGAGCGTCTTGCCGACGGCTGCCACCTGCGGGTCGGTGAAGGTGACCCGGGGCGACCCGATCCCCTCGGCTACCGCCTCGACCTTGCGACCGAGCAGGTTCTCCGCCGCGACCCAGGCCTGGTACTTGCCGATGTGGGTGAACAGCGCCCGGCCGTTGACATCGCCGATCGCGTAGAGCCACTCGCGCCGCCGACCCGCAGTCGGTCGTCGGTCTCGAGGAAGCCGTGTTCACCGGGCTTGACCCCAGCCGAAGCGAGACCGAGCTCGGCGGTGTGGGGGCGCGACCGACCGCGACCAGGATCTCCTCCGCCTCGACCGTGCCGCCGCCGCTGAGCTCCGCGATCACGCCGGGGCCGCCCGCGGTGACCTTTTCGACGAGGGCGCCGGTGCGCACGTCGACGCCGAAGTTCTCGCGCAGCGATTCGGCCACCTCTTGGCCGGCGAAGGGCTCGTCGCGCGAGAGCGGATGCTCGCTGCCCTCGACCAGGGTTACCTTCGTTCCAAGCGTCGACCAGGCTTGCGAGAGCTCGCTGCCGACGGGGTCGCCGCCAAGCACGATCATGCTCTCGGGGACCTGCTTGGCGGTCGTCCCCTGGCGGTTGTTCCAGGCGTGGACGCCGTCGAGGCCGTCGATCGGCGGCATCGCCGCGCCGCTGCCGGTGGCGACGACGACGGCCTTGCGCGCCGTCAGGGTCTCGTCGCCGACGAGGACCCGGCGCTCGCCGCCGAAGCGCCCGGCGCCGCGGAAGAGGTCGATTTTGCGTTCTTCAAGCCAAGGCAGCTGGACCGAGTCGTCGAGATCGTGGATGACCTCGTCGCGGCGGACGAGGATCGCCTGCGGGTCGAGCTTGCTCTCCGCCGTGACCGGACCCCGGGCAGGCGGCGCGCCTCGGCTAGGAGGTCGGCAGGGCGCAGCAGCGCCTTCGAGGGCATGCAGGCGTAGTAGGAGCATTCGCCGCCGATCAGGTTGGGCTCGACGATCGCGACCGTCATCCCTGCGTCCGCCAACCGACCTGCGCAGACCTCGCTGGCGGGGCCCGCTCCGAGCACGATTGCGTCGTAGACCTTCTCGCTCACACGCCCACCATTCCCAACACCGTACAATTCCAAGCGTAGTCAGCATGGGGGCGACAGGCTTCGACGTGGTCGACTCGTGCGAAAGGTTGCAGGTCGAGGTTGTCGGAGGCCTCGTTAAACCCCGGCACAAACCAATACGTGCGGACCATGAGTTCGCCCTCGCCGCTTAGCTAGAAACTAAGCGCTGTGAGAGTCGGTCCTCCCTCGCCCGCAGGGAGGGGCACCGGCTTCAGAAAGCGGGCTTACCCAGGCGGATCGCCCCGTCTTCCAGGGGAAATTTCAGAGGGCTGTGTCTCCCGTAGTGCCCGCTGGCGCGGACCCCGGGAGACGAGAATCAAGCGCCAGCTAAACCTGTAGAGACCCTCGCGCCGCGTCCGCGGATCCGAGTTCGAATCTCGGCGCCTCCATAGTCAGCCGCCGGCCCCGCGGGGCCGGCGGCTCGGCCTTCAAATGAGTTCTCTCACGACAACTTAGGTCGCGACTTAGGCAGGGGTTGAGGTCCGCTTAAGGAGCCGGTTCAGGCTGCTGACGTGCCGATAGACCAGCCAGCCCCGCACGTCCCAGAGCCGGGACTCTTCGTCCCGGCGGCGCCAGGTGGCAGCGGACACTTCCGCGGCCTGCTCCACAAGGATTGGGACCGCCACGTGCGGCACGCCGACGAGCTCTCGCGCACCCCCGGCTTCCAGGAGCTGCGCGATGCGATCCTCGACCGGGCGCAGCCCGTCTCACAGGACCGCGCTCTCGACATCGGAGCCGGCACCGGCCTGCTGACCCTGGCGCTCGCCGAGCGGTGCACGGGCGTCTGGGCGATCGACATCTCACCGGCGATGGTCGACCACCTGCGCTGGCTGGTGGCCGGCAGGCGGCTGACGAACCTCTATCCCCTCGTCGCCTCGGCGACCAGCCTTCCGCTCGATGCGAACTCGGTCGACCTGGTCGTCTCCAACTACTGCTTTCACCACCTGGACGCGGCCGAGAAGCGTCGCAGTCTGGACGAGGCATTCCGGGTCCTGGCGCCGGGAGGGCGGCTCGTGTTCGGCGACATGATGTTCGGCTGGACTCCCGGCGACAGGCGCAACCGGCGAGTCATCTCATCGAAGCTGCGCTCGATGGCGCGGCACGGTCCGGCGGGCTTCGTGCGGATCGCTCGCAACGCCTTCAAGGTGCTGACGCGCACCGGAGAGCGGCCTGCCCCGCCGGAGTGGGGGCGGCAGGCGCTGGAGGCCGCCGGCTTCGTCGAGGTCACGGTCGAGTGCCTCGCCCACGAGGGCGCGATCGCAGTCGCCATCAAGCCCGGATGACCCCGCCACGAAGCGGGGCGACGCCCCGCCGCCGAGTCGTCGTGCGGCGGCGGGTCACGGCGCTGACACTGCTGGTTGCGGGGGCCCTGGCGCTCGGCGTGGCGATCGCCGGTCTCGGCGGCGGCTCTGCGGGGTCGCCCCCTTCGCCAGCGTTCGTCCGAATCGAGCTCGAAGGGCAGACCGTGGCCCGGCGAAAGGTGAGCGAACTGCGGTCGCCGCGGTCGCTTGCGGCGATGCTGAGCGAGGTCCCCGCAAGCCGCACCGTGCACCGTGGTCCCGCCACCTTCCACCTGCACGTCGAACGCGGTGACGTCCCGCGCGCCGTGGAGCGCGCGGTGCGCAACGGGGGCGGCGCGATCACCGTCCGCGAGCAGCCGGTCGCGACGCGCATACGGGTCCCGATCGTCAAGCAGGCGCTGCAGGACAACTGCGAGGCCGCCGCCCTCTCGATGGTCCTCGCCTATAGCGGCAAGCCGGTCGGACAGCTGGCCCTTCAGAGCCAGGTCGCCCACAGCCCGCCACTTGACCCGACCGTCGCCGCCAACGGTTCGGAGGTGTGGGGCGACCCGAGCCAGGGCTTCGTCGGTCGCGCCGACGGCGGCGGCCCCGCCGGCGGCTTCGGCGTCTATCAGGGGCCGATCCAAGCGCTGGCCCGGCGCCACGGGGTGGTCCTGCACGATCTCACTGACTCCAGCCCCGCGGCCGTCTACGAAGCGCTCCTGCGCGGCCATCCGGTGATGGTTTGGGTCGCCCTTTCAAACGGGCCCTTCGCCACCTGGAGCTCTCCCTCAGGTCAATCAATCCGCGTCAACTACGGCGAGCACGCCCTGGTCCTGACCGGCGTTGATCCCGCGGACGTACGCGTCAACGATCCCCTCTCGGGGACCCGTCTGACCTGGAGCAAGCCCCAGTTCGAGCAGATGTGGAAGGGCCTCGGACGCCGGGCACTGTCGGCCTGACCTGCCGCAGACAGCCTTGCTCATCGGCCGCTGATGCTCGCCCGCGCCAGCTGGCTCCAGGGCTCGACGTCCCAGAAGCGACGGGCCACTCCGGAGGTCGATGGCAGGACCCAGACCTCGGCGCGGCCGATTGTCTCCGGCTGTACGCCGTATCCGACCCGTCTGCCGAGCGCACCCTGGGCGGAATTCTTGCCGTTGAAGGCGAGCCGGATTGGTTCGGCCCTGGCGATCGCCGCTTCGAGCCGGTCGACGTCGAAATACCCGGTACCGACCTCGGCGTCGGACCCCTGTCTGACCTTGCAGATGTCGGTGAGCCCGATTCCGAACTCCGGCAGGCGGCGGAATTCGGCCGGCGACAGCCGCTCGGGCGTGAGGCCGACATGGTGCAGGGTCTCCCAGAAGGCGTTGCCGGGGCCCGCGTAGTAGGCGGCGGCTCGCGCTGACGCCCTGCCGGGGGCGGTGCCGCAGAAGACGAGGGCGAGTCCGGACTCAAGCAGATCGGGCAGGACGGCATCCATCGGTGCACGGTAGCGGCGCCGCCACCACCTCCCGGCCGTGGCTAGGGTCCTGCCATGGACCGCTACGTGGCCTTCCTGCGCGGGATGAATCTCGGCAACCGCCGGATCAAGACCCCCGAGCTGCGAGCCGAGTTCGAGCAGCTGGGCTTCAGCGAGGTCGCCACCTTCCGGGCCAGCGGCAACGTCATCTTTGGCTCCAATGGTGGCGAGACCGAGGCGGCGTTGACGAAGAAGGTCGAATCCGGACTGGCCGACGGCCTCGGCTACGACGTCCCGGTCTTCCTGCGGAGCACTGAGGAGGTGGCGGCGATCGCCGCCCAGGAACCCTTCGCCGCGAAGCTGGTCGAAGCGTCGAAGGGCAAGCTCCAGGTCTCGATGCTGACCAAGAAGCCGACTGCGAAGGCCCGCAAGGCGGTGCTCGCGCTCGCGGGCGACGAGGACCTGCTCGCGATCGAGGGGCGTGAGCTCTACTGGCTCCCGAGCGGCGGCACGATCGACTCCGAGCTCGACCTCAAGGCGATCGACAAGGCGCTGGGGCGGGGGACGATGCGGACCATGGGCACGGTCGAGCAGATCGCCGCCAAGCACTGCGGCGCCTAGCTCGGGAGCAGGGAGCGGCGACTCAGGTGGAGGCGGCGGTTGCCCTGGCCGAGAGCGAGGGCGGGATCGCCAGGGTCTGGAAGACGACGCAGTAACGCTCGGTCAGCTTCAGCAGGGTGTCCAGCTGCTCCCGGTCGGCGTCGGTGTCGAGCTCGAAGCAGAGGCGGATCTCCCTGAACCCGACCGCCGCCTTGCGGTCGACTGCGAGGGTGCCACGGAAGTCGAGGTCGCCCTCGGGGTGGACCCGACCGGACTCGACCTGGATCCCGATCGAGGTCGCAACGGCGCGCAGCGTCGTTGCCCGGCGCAGGCGACCAGGGCCTCGAGCAGCAGGTCCCCCGAGCAGAGCAGGGTGCCGTCGCCTCCGGAGGCGGGATGGAGGCCGGCCTCGGCGATCACGCGGCCGGTCTTGACCGAGCAGGAGATGCCCTCGCCGAGGTCGCCCGAAGCCTCGAGGGTGACCACGGCGCTCTCCGGCGCGCGTTCGTAGCTCTCCTTGATCGGGGCTTGGATCGCCCGCAGCTGATCACGTTCCATGTCCGGAGGTTACGCTCGGAGCAGTCGCGAAGTTGATCGCGACATCCACCATGGCCATCGCAACCGCAACCTCCCTGGACGTATACGTCGGCGGCAGGCTGCTGTTCGCCGACGTCTCCTTCAAGCTCGAGCCGCGCGAGCGGATGACCCTGTCCGGCCGCAACGGGGCTGGCAAGTCGACGCTGCTGCGGGTCCTGGCCGGCGAGCTCTCGCCGGATACGGGCTCGCTCAGCGTGCAGCGGGGCGCGAAGGTGGCGCTGCACGACCAGAGGCCGCCGCGCGATTCCAAGGCACTGCTCGGCGAGTACGTGTTCTCGGGCCGCGCCGACATGCAGGAAACCGAGACCGAGCTGGCGCGGCTGGAGGGTGAGATGTCCCACGGAGACTCCTCCGAGGAGACGATGAGCGCCTACGCCGCCGCCCAGCAGCGGCTCGAAGCGGGCGGCGGCTACCGCTGGCGGGACGACGTCCTCGCGGTCCTGCGCGGTCTCGGCTTCGACGCCGAGCAGGCCGAGCGGCCGCTTTCGACCTTCTCCGGCGGCGAGTTGACCCGGGCCTCGCTGGCCCGGGCGCTGGCGACCAAGCCGGAGCTACTGCTGCTCGACGAGCCGACCAATCATCTCGACATCCCCTCGCTGGAGTGGCTCGAGGGCTATCTCGTCGAACTCGACGCCGCCGTCGTCCTCGTCGCCCACGACCGCTGGTTCCTCGAGGCCGTCGGCACCTCGGTGCTGGAGTTGGAGGCGCAGCGGGCACGCTTTTTCGCCGGACCCTGGCACGCCTGGCGCCAGGAGCAGGCGGCGCGCCAGATTGCTCTCGGCAAGGCGATCGATCGCCAGCAGGCGGAGATCGAGCGGATGGAGCGCTTCGTCGAGCGCTTCCGCTACAAGGCGACCAAGGCGAAACAGGCGCAGTCGCGGATCAAACAGATCGACAAGAAGAAGCGTGACGGTCCGCAGGCCGAACGCCGCAATACCCGCAGCCTGCGCTTCTCTTTCAAACCGCCCGAGCGGCCCGGGCGGGTGGTGCTGAAGATGGTCGACGCCGAGATCGAGGTGCCCGGCCGCACCCTCCTCTCCGGCGCCAGTCTCGAGGTCGAACGCGGCGAGCACGTCGTCCTCGTCGGCGCCAACGGCACCGGCAAGACGACCCTGATCGAGACCCTCGCGGGCCGCCGCGAGGCGGCCTCGGGGATCGCCCGGACGGGTCACAACGTCAAGCTCGGCTACCTCTCCCAGCATGCCGACAGCGCCGCCGGTCAGGGCACCGTGCTCGACGCCACCCAGCGCGAGACCAGCCTCACCGGCCAGAAGGCGCGGGCGCTGCTCGGCGGCTTCCTCTTCTCCGGCGCCGACGTGGAGAAGTCGCTTAGCGACATCTCCGGCGGCGAGCAGCGGCGGCTCTCGCTGGCGATCCTGGTCGCCTCGGGCGCCAATGTGCTGATCCTCGACGAGCCCACCAACCACCTCGACATCGAGAGCCGCGAGGCGCTCGAGGACGCGCTGATCGAGTTCGAGGGCGCGATCGTCCTCGTCTCTCACGACCGCGCCCTGCTGGAGGCCGTCGGCAGTCGCACCCTGGTCTGCGAGGAGGGCAGGCTGCGCAGCTACCCGAGCGGCTGGGCCGAGTACCAGCGGCGCCGCGACGAGCAGGCCTCGGCGACGGCCGCCGCCGCGAAGCCGGCCGCCTCCAACGGCGCTCGCAGGCGCGGTTCGGCCAAACCCTCGCAGCGGGCGGCGCGCAAAGCGGCGCGGCTGGAGGAGCGGATCGAGCGCGCCGAGGCGGAGCTGCAGGAGGTCGAGGAGGAGCTGGCCGATCCCGCCGCCTGGTCGAGCCCGGGCCGCTCCGAGCGGGCAAGCGAGCGTCACACGGCCGCCAAGACCGCCGTCGAAGAGCTCTACGCGGAGTGGGAGCAGACGCAGGCGGCGGCCGAGTCGGAGGCCACCGCCGGCTAGGCCAGCGGACGCTCCAGCACCACCCGCGTGCCCTTGCCGGGGGCGAGGGTGATGTGGCGGATCCGCACCCGCTCGGGCTCGGGGTCCGGGACGCTGAGCTCGGCCCGCTGGACGAACTCGCGCAACACGATCCGCATCTCGTACTCGGCGAAGGCGGCGCCGACGCAGCGGCGGACGCCGCCGCCGAACGGGATCCAGGCATAGTTTTCGGCCTTGCCGTCGAGGAACCGCTCCGGGCGGAACTGATGGGGATCTGGGAAGACATCCTCGCGGAAGTGCACGGCGCCGATCGCCGGCAGCACGAAGCTCCCCGCCGGCAGCTTGTAGCCGGCGATCTCCACGGGCGCGGTCAGCCGGCGCGCCACGTCGATGATCACCGGGCGCACCCGCAGGGTCTCCTTCACCGTCGCGTCCAGGTAGTCGTCCTCGCCTGCGGCTACCGACTCCCGCAGGCGAGCGAGCACGCGAGGGGTGCGGAGCAGTCGCTCCATCGCCCAGGCCAGCGCCGTCGCGGTCGTCTCGTGGCCGGCCCCGACCACCGTCAGAAGCTCGTCGCGCAGCTCTTCGTCGCCCATCGGGCTGCCGTCGTCGTGGCGCGCCCGCAGCAGCAGCGAGAGCACGTCGTCGCGCTCGCCGGACGCCGCTTCGGTGCGGCGCAGGGCGATCTCCTCGTAGAGGAACTCGTCGAGCTCGGCGCGTGCCCGCAGGAAGCGCCGCCAGGGGCTGAAGGGCCCGAGGTCGCGGCGCAGGTTGGGGAACTTGGTGATCAGGGTGACGCGGTCGCTGAACACGTCGATCAGCGCGGTGGCCCTGTCGACGCGCGACTGGTCCGCGATTCCGAAGACGGCCCGGAGGATCACCGCCAGAGTGATGCGCTGGGTGTGGGGGCGCAGCGAGAACGGCCGCCCCACGGGCCAGGTCTCCATCTCGCGCCGGGTCACGTCGCGGATCAGCTTGCCGTAGCGCTGCACCCGCTCGCCGTGGAACGGCGGCAGCAGCAGCTTGCGCTGGCGCATGTGGGCCTCGTCGTCGAGGGTCAGCACCGAGTTGGGCCCGAGCGCCGGCTCGAGCACGGTCGCGTTTGCCTCGCCCGCGTGGAAGACGGCGGGCGAGCCGGTGAAGACTTGTTTGACCAGCTCCGGGCTGGCGACGTAGACGATGTTGCCGAAGAAGGGAAAGCGGACGGTGAAGATGTCGCCGTAGCGCCGGCGGAAACCGGAGAGGAAGCCGAGCGGGTCGCGCATATAGCGCAGGCCCTGGAGGAAGGCCGGCG
>DATAIY010000246.1:0-3600 GCA_036262475.1 Solirubrobacterales bacterium | reverse complement strand
GCGGGCCAAGACGGCCAAGGAGCGCGCTGCCATCCTGCGCCGCTGGTATGAGTTGATCCTGGCGAATCAGGACGACCTCGCCTTGCTCATGACGACGGAGCAGGGGAAGCCGCTCGCCGAGGCGAAAGCCGAGGTCGCCTTCGGCGCGGCGTTCCTGGAGTGGTTCGCCGAGGAGGCCAAGCGGGTCTATGGCGATGTGATCCCGCCGCACCAGGCCGACAAGCGCATCCTAGTCCTCAAGCAACCGGTAGGGGTGTGCGGCGCCATCACGCCCTGGAACTTCCCGTCGGCGATGGTGACCCGCAAGGCGGGGCCCGCCCTCGCCGCGGGCTGCACGATGGTCCTGAAACCGGCGTCGCAGACGCCGTTCTCGGCCCTGGCCCTGGCGGCCCTGGCCCACGAGGCCGGCGTGCCCAAGGGGGTCTTCAACGTGGTGACGGGATCGGCCGCCGAGATCGGCAGGACGTTCACCGAGAGCCGGCAGGTCCGCAAGATCACCTTCACGGGCTCCACCGAGGTGGGGCGGGTCCTGATGCGGCAGAGCGCCGAGACGATCAAGAAGATCTCGCTCGAACTGGGAGGCAACGCCGCCTTCCTCGTCTTCGACGACGCCGACGTCGAGCAGGCCGTCGAGGGGGCGCTGGCCTCCAAGTTCCGGAACACCGGCCAGACCTGCGTGTGCGCCAACCGCATCTTGGTGCAGGATGGGATCTACGACGTGTTCGCGCGGACGTTCGCGGAGGGGGTGCAGGCCCTGAAGGTCGGGCCCGGCACGGAGGCCGGGGTCCAGGTCGGCCCCCTCATCGATCTGGCCGCCGTCGCCAAGGTCGAGGCGCACATCACCGACGCGCTCACCAAGGGCGCGGCCGTGGTGGTCGGCGGACGGCGCCACGCGCTGGGCGGCCAGTTCTTCGAACCCACCGTCCTCAGCGAGGTCGAGCCCGACATGCGCGTCTTCCAGGAAGAGACGTTTGGGCCGGTGGCGCCCCTGGTGCGATTCCACACCGACGGCGAGGCGCTGGCCCTCGCGAATCGCACCGACCTGGGGCTGGCGGCCTACTTCTACTCGCGCGACATCGGCCGGATCTTCCGCGTGGCGGAAGGGCTGGAGGCGGGCATCGTGGCCGTCAATACCGGCGTCTTCTCGACCGAGGTGGCGCCCTTCGGGGGCGTGAAGCAGTCCGGCATCGGCCGCGAGGGGTCAAAGTACGGTATCGAGGAGTACCTTGAGGTCAAATACGTCTGTCTTGGCGGCATTGACCGGTAACCCCGCGAGCGGACGTCACCGCATGACCGTCTGACGGGGCGGGCCCTTTGCCCTCGGCTCGCCCCGTCCCTTTCGCTCCCCGCCGCGGTTGCGCCGCCGCGCGTTCAACCGGTCCGACCTGAAAACACCTCGCAAGCGATCATGCGCACGTTTCAACCGTTACCGAACATCACGCAACCATCCTCTCGGAGTCGTGATGTCGCCCACCGCCGTTTTGGAACGCGACTACCGCTGGTAGGGTCGAGGACTGGCGCGGTGCCCCGCAGGCTCCCCTTGGCTGTATCCGCCGTTTCCAGCTTCGTGCCCGGTTAGGTTCGCCGTAGGCCCGTTTCCAGTCCCCGCCACATCAAACCCGGCGAGCCGATTTCCGGCACCGGGCTTTCCTGCGCGTTTCACCCCAAGGGTGATGGGACCTATCGGGTGGGGAGCGCTTGCGACGAGGCTCGGAGATACCGGGTACGGTAATCACCGAACAGCCCCAGCGTCTCGTAGAGCCACCGCCTACTCCCCCTCGTCCACCCGAGGCCCGGACGGTTCCGTGCCCGCATCAGGTGCCGCCGCACCTTCTGTTCCACCCAGTCGCGAACGTAGGAGAAGCCCCGGCTCGCGTTCCCGTGGGCGAAGTAGTTGACCCAGCCGCGCAGCACCGGATTGATCGCGTCGATCACCCGGGCGACGGGCTGAGACTGGGCGTGCCGGAAGACCTCCTTGAGCGTGCGCAGCACCGCGGTCCGCTTCTTCAGCAGGGGCGTCCGCTGCGGCCACCAGACGCCCCGCCGAGAGCGGACGCGCCGGAAGGCACAGCCCAGGAAGCCAAAGGCCTCCCCCTTCACCAGGTCCACGATGCGGCTCTTCTCTTCATTGATCTCAACGTGGAGGGAGGCCAACTCTTCCCGGAGCCGTTTGGTGACCGCCGTGAGGAGCCAGGCATGGCGAGGATGGGCGTCCACCAGGATCACCCGGTCATCGGCACACCGCGCGGACTCAAGAGCCGTGTATTTGCCGAATCGGGTAACCTCCTTGGCGCGCTCCAGCAGCCGGTCCACCTCGGTGAGGTAGAGGTTGCTGAGCACGGGGGAGATCACCCCACCCTGAGGACCGCCTGCTTTTCCGGAGGCTTTCAGCATCTGCGTGCGCAAGGCCAGCCCGTCGGCATCGTTGACCCGCCGGGCCACCTTCGCGAGCAGCACGTCGTGCCGCACACTGTCAACGTAGCTTCGGCGATCCAGATCGACGACGCGGGTCTTGCCCTGCACGATGGCTTCCGCCACCCGGTCCCCCGCGTGATGCGCGGCCTTCTTCGGCCGGTACCCAAACGACCCCGGTTGGAAGGCGGCTTCGAAGATAGGCTCCAGGAGGCCCTTGAGCGCCCCCTGGACTACGCGATCGCGGATCGCAGGGATCGAGAGGATTCTGACCTTCTGGCCATTATCCTTCGGGATCGCCTGCCGCCGACACCGCAGGGGCCGAGTCCGTGCGGGAGACCAGTGCGTCCCGAAGCTGCTGGAGAACCGCCTCGACGCCGCTGGCTTCGATGGCTGCGACCGGGACGCCGTCACTCCCGGGCGCCCCGTTATTCGCTCTCGCTACCGCGTACGCTTCCCGGAGCGTCTCCCGCTTGCCCACGTGGACGTCCAGTCCCCAGACCCGCCAGGACGGTTCGGCCGTCGCCTTGGCGTAGAGCCTCCGTTGCAGGTCCTGCAGACTAATGGCTGCTGTTGTCATGGCATCCCTGCCTCCCCTTGGCCGGAGGAACACGAACAGTCGGGTCCCTTCGCTCCAGCGGCATTCCCCGCCTTCCTCGCTCCTGCGGACCCGTCCGCCACCGTCTCGTCGTCCGCCCACTTCCCGGGGGAGACCCGGTTATCGGGCGTACCCAGCTTCCGCCGCTTTCGCGACGGGACGAGGACGGCTTCTCCAGTTGCTCGACATGTCCTGGTCACCGTGCTGTCCCTACCACCCCGCCGAAGTGCCCGACGGCGTCGGTCAGGTTGCCGCCGGTCATGCTGCCTTCGCCCCGGACCAAGGGGCTCGGCCTTCGGGATTCATTTTTCTCGAGGCCACTTGTGGGTTCCCTCGCGTTACGGCCCGGTGACTCGCTCACCATCCCGAGGATGGCTTGGTCAGTTGGCTTCCTCCGGTTCGTTTCCTCCGCGGCGGCAACTCCAGCTACGGGGGTTCTGACTATTCCCCCGGTGGGGCTGCCTCCCACTGAACATGTCAGCCTTCGCTGGACACGCTGGTCCGCAAGAACCTCATCCGCAGCGCGCTCCGTGCCGACAACCCCCTCTCGTTTAGGCCTACCTTAATACGCTAACTCGCTGTGAGAAACG
>DATAIY010000245.1:0-1907 GCA_036262475.1 Solirubrobacterales bacterium | reverse complement strand
CGCGGCGGCTGTCGGTGACCGCGTATGCCGAGTGGGCGCTGGGGACGTCGCGCGGAGCGAGCGGACCGCGGATCGTCACCGCCCTGGAGCCGGCGACGGGCGCGCTCCTCGTGCGCAATCCATGGAACACCGAGTTCGGGGGTCGCGTCGCCTTCCTCGACCTCGGCGGACGGCAGACGTCCTGGACGGCCGACCGGACGGAGTTTCTGGGGCGCAACGGGGCACCCGATCGACCGGCCGGTCTGGAGCGCGGGCACAAGCTGCAGGGGACGGCGGGTGCGGGGCTCGATCCGTGCACCGCTCTTCAGACGGCCTTCGAGCTGCCCAACGGCACGCGGACCGAGCTCGTCGTGCTGCTCGGCGAGGCAGACGGTGCCGCTGCAGCCGCGGACCTGGTCCGGCGCGCCCGGGCGGCCGATCACCGTTCGTCGCTCGCGGCCATCACGAAGTTCTGGGGCGACACGCTCGGGGCAGTCCAGGTGCGCACCCCGGACCGCTCGATGGACCTCCTGCTCAACCGTTGGCTCGTCTATCAGACGCTTGCCTGCCGCTTGTGGGCGAGAACGGCGTTCTACCAGGCCGGCGGAGCGTACGGGTTCCGTGATCAGCTCCAGGACGTCGTCGCGCTGACCACCGCGCAGCCGCAACTCGCGCGCGAGCACCTGCTGCGAGCTGCCGCGCGTCAGTTCCCCGAGGGCGACGTCCAGCACTGGTGGCACCCGCCATCGGGACGGGGCGTCCGGACGCGGATCTCCGACGATCGGGTCTGGCTGCCGTATGCGGTGGAGCGCTACATCGACGCCACCGGCGACGCGGGCGTCCTCGACGAGGCGGTGCCATATGTCGAGGGCCCCGAGTTGCGGCCTGGTCAGGCCGACGCGTACTTCCAGCCCCAGCACTCGACCGAAAGCGCCGATCTGTTCACGCACTGTGCCGCCGCCCTCGACAAGAGCCTGGCGATTGGCGCCCACCGGCTGCCACTCATCGGCTCGGGCGACTGGAACGACGGCATGAACCGCGTCGGGGACAAGGGCCGCGGGGAGAGCGTCTGGCTGGGCTGGTTCCTCTATTCGGTCCTGGGAGCCTTCGCGCCGATCGCCGAAGCGCGCGGCGAGGGCGTGCGCGCCGAGCGCTGGCGGGCGCACATGAAGGCGCTCAGGCGCGCGCTCGAGCGAGACGGCTGGGACGGCGACTGGTACCGGCGCGCATTCTTTGACGACGGCACCCCGCTCGGGTCAGCGCTGAATGCCGAGTGCCGGATCGATTCGATCGCCCAGTCGTGGGCGGTCCTCTCAGGCGCGGCGAACCCCGCCCACGCGGCGCGCGCGATGGCAGCAGTCGAGGAACACCTCGTACGCCGAGGCGACGGCCTCGTGCTGCTGTTCACGCCGCCCTTCGATGGCTCGACGGTCGATCCGGGGTACGTCAAGGGCTACGTCCCGGGCATCCGTGAGAACGGCGGCCAGTACACCCACGCGGCAGTCTGGTCGGTCATCGCCTCTGCCGAGTTGGGCGACGGCGACAGGGCGGGTGAGCTGTATTCGATCCTGAACCCGATCAGCCATGCCAGCACGCGCGCCGGCGTCCAGCGTTACAAGGTCGAGCCGTACGTCATGGCCGCCGACGTCTACGCGACGCCGCCGCACGTCGGCCGAGGGGGCTGGACCTGGTACACCGGTTCAGCGGGCTGGATGTACCGGGCTGGGCTCGAGTCCATCCTCGGGTTCCGAGTCCACGGCGCGAAGCTCCAGATCGATCCGTGCATTCCGCGCGCGTGGCCCGGCTTCCGGATCGAATTCCGCTACCACTCCGCCACGTACGAGATCGCCGTCGAGAACCCCGCCGGGGTCAGCCGCGGAGTCGCGACGATCGAGCTCGACGGTGAGGTTTCGCGCGCCGGCGCGGCC
>DATAIY010000244.1:0-3153 GCA_036262475.1 Solirubrobacterales bacterium | reverse complement strand
GTTCTCGCGTGGATCATCGGCCGACGGGCGGGGCTCAGCACGGATCTCGGTGCCGGTCGGGTCGATCGGAGGTGGGAGCCCGATCTTGGCCACGGCCCAGGCGCCGTCCTTGCCGCGGATCGGGGTCCAGCGGTTGGTGGTCCGGTCGGGATGCTCGGCCGCGAGCTCGGCGCAGCGCTGTTTTGCTTGATCCTCGGTGATGGCCGCAGTCTAGGGCGGGCCAGCGCCAGTCCCCACCTCTGGACGTGTCTGACCTTAGGGGTGCCCCGCGGCGGCGCCGGCCCTGGCTTCGTGTGGGACGAGGTGGTGGCTCATTCGCCGTCAGGTTAGTGTCGCAAGCGATGAGCGAGGGCTGGATCAACGTCGCCGATGCCGAGCGGGTCGCAGCGGAGAAGCTCGACGCGGGCCCGCTCGGGTACTTCGCCGGCGGCGCCGGGGACGAGGTGACCTTGCGGGACAACCTCGACGCCTGGCGCCGCTGGCGGCTGCGGCCGCGGGTGCTGACCGACGTCAGCGAGGTGACGACCGCGGCCCAGCTGATGGGCGGACCGCTGTCGATGCCGCTGCTGGTGGCGCCGGTCGCCTACCAGCGCCTCGTCGATCCCGAGGGCGAGGTGGCGATGGCCCGTGCCGCGGCGGCGGCCGGGACGTTGATGTGCCTCTCGACCCTGGCGACCGCCCGGCCCAGCGAGGTCGCGGCCGCGGCGCCAGCCGGCCGGCGCTGGTTCCAGCTCTACTGCTTCAAAGACGGGGCGGTGACGAACGCGCTCAGAGACGAGGCGGTCGACTCCGGGTTCGAGGCGATCGTCGTCACCGCTGACGCGCCGCGGGGTGGCAATCGCGAGCGTGACCTCCGCAGCGGCTTCAAGCTCCCCGAGGGCCTCGGGGTCCCCAGCGTCGCGGCGGCGCTGGGGGTCGAGCGGGCGGTGACGATCGAGGAAACCTTCGCACTGATGACGCCGGCTCTGGGCTGGTCGGCGATCGAGGATCTAGTCGCCGAGTGCAGCCTGCCGGTCCTCGTCAAGGGTCTGCTCACGCCCGAGGACGCGCTGCTGGCGATCGAGCACGGCGCCGCCGGCGTTGTTGTCTCCAACCACGGCGGCCGTCAGCTCGATTGCTCCCTGGCCACGGGCGACGTGCTGGCGGAGATCGTCGATGCCGTCGACGGTCGCGCGACCGTGCTCGTCGACGGCGGCATCCGCCGGGGCGTCGACGTCGCGATCGCGCTCGCGCTCGGTGCCGACGCGGTCCTGGTCGGCCGGCCGGCTCTCTGGGGCCTCGCCGCGGGCGGCGAGGCCGGCGCGAGGCGGGTCTTGGATCTCTTGCGGGCGGAGCTGGAGCACACTCTGGCGCTCTGCGGCTGCAGCTCGCCGGCGGAGCTGACCAGGGCCCACGTGCGGAGGGCACCGGCCACGTCCGTATATTCGGTCCAGTGACCGGTTCCGGCAGCTTCTAGATGGCCCAGCGCATCCCCAGAGACGAATCGCTGAGCCGTGTCCACGGGGTCGGCGCGCTGTTCTCGGCGGCCTACGGCAACGTTGGCTCCTCGATCTACTACGCACTCGGCGTCACCGCCGCTTTCGCCCTCGGCCTGACCCCGGTCGCATTCGTCATCTCCGGCCTGATCTTCGCCGCCACCGCCGCCACCTACGCCGAGGCGACCGTGATCTACCCCGAGGCCGGCGGCTCCTCGAGCTTCGCCCGCCACGCCTTCAACGAGCTGGTCAGCTTCATCGCCGCCTGGGGGCAGATGCTCAACTACACGATCACGGTCGCGATCTCGGCCTTCTTCGTGCCCCACTACCTCGCGGTCTTCTGGCCCTGGCTGGGGAACAGCCCCGGGGACGTCGTCGGCGGCGCGGCGCTGATCGTCGGCCTCGCCTTGATCAACATCCGCGGGACCGAGGAGTCGGCGAAACTCAACCTGATCCTCGCCATCGCCGACCTCGCGACCCAGGTGGTGCTGGTTGGGATCGGCCTCGTCCTGGTCTTCAGCCCGCAGGTTCTGGTCGACAACATCCACCTCGGCGTCGCCCCCTCCTGGAGCGATTTCGCGCTGGGGATCGCGGTCGGGATGATCGCCTACACCGGGATCGAGACGATCTCCAACATGGCCGAGGAGGCCAAGGACGCCGCGAGGACGATCCCGCGCAGCGTCGGCCTCGTCGTCCTCGCGGTGCTCGGCCTCTACCTGTTGATCCCGATCGTGGCGCTGTCGGCGATGCCGGTCACCCAGAATGCCGCCGGCCACTACTCGACGGCCCTGGGCACCACCTTCGCCGACGACCCGATCCTCGGCATCGTCGAGAACCTCGGGCTCTCCTCCGGCCCGACCGAAATCCTCCGCTACTACGTCGGCGTGCTGGCGGCGGTGATCCTGCTGATCGCCACCAACGCCGGGCTGATCGGGGTCTCCCGACTCACCTACTC
The DNA here is from genome assembly GCA_036262475.1 of Solirubrobacterales bacterium. Lineage (GTDB taxonomy): Bacteria > Actinomycetota > Thermoleophilia > Solirubrobacterales > 70-9 > VAYN01. Next base: position 723 of record DATAIY010000244.1, on the reverse strand, counting down.
GATGGGGCAGCACCGCCAGCTGCCGGAGGGCCTGCGGCAGGTCCATCCCAAGTACCGCACCCCCTACATCGCGATCCTGATCTTCGCCGCGATCGCGATCGTCACCCTGCTCCCCGGCAAGACCGAATTCCTGGCGACGATGTACTCGTTTGGCGCGATGCTCTCGTTCACGATCGCCCACGTCGCGGTGATCCAGCTGCGCCGCAAGAACCCGGACGTCGAGCGAACCTGGAAGCCGCCCCTGAACGTGCGGGCCTTCGGCGTCGAGGTGCCGCTGACGGCGGTATTCGGCGGCCTTGGCACCTTTGCGGCATGGATCGTGGTGATGGCCCTCAACCCGCGCACGCTCATCGTCGGCACCGGCTGGATGGTGCTGGGAATCACCGTCTACGTCCTCTACCGGCGCAACCAGAAGCTGCCGCTGACCGAGACCGTCAAGGTCGTGCTGCCGGAGCCGCTCGGGGTCGAGGAGGTCGAGTACCGCAGCGTCCTAGTCGGCTTCGAGGACGACGAAGCATTCTCCTCGGAGATGGTCGCGACGGCGGTCAAGCTCGCCTCCAAGCGTCGCCGCGGCATCCACGTCCACTCGATGCTGACCGTCCCCACCCATCTGCCGCTGAACGCGGAGATGCCCGAGCAGGAAGCAGAAGCGCAGCGCAAGGTCGAGGAAGCGAGGCTGATCGGCGGCCAGCGCGTCACCGGCCACGTCGCCCGCGTCCGGCC
>DATAIY010000243.1:0-4287 GCA_036262475.1 Solirubrobacterales bacterium | reverse complement strand
GAGGCCCCAAGCTGGCGTCGCCATCTCCGATCAGGAGCGGTCGAACTTCCAGGAGTACCGCACCATTTCGGTAGGGCTGGCGCTGCCGCCCTTGCTCGTGGAGGTTTCCAGCCGCTAAGACCGCCCTGAGGAGGTGCGGCGCCCGCTCTTCCGCCTTCACGCGAAGGGGAGAGCGGCGCACTTGCTTGACGGAAGATTTGACATGCCCACGGCGGCGCTTATAGCCTTGTCCACGTTACGGCGGACACCGAACACCCGCAGGGGGCAGAGAGTGTTCGATATGCGGCCGTACGGCAGTACTCGCTCGCTCAGATCCTCGCGGTGTGGGCGGCAGCCGCCGTTCCGATGGGGGTTCTCGCGTGGATCGTCGCTCCCTGGCTCAGGGATCAGCTCGGAGGCGACGAGCCGCTGGCTCAGGCCCTGCTGATCTGCCTCACCGCCGGGCTCATCTGGCAATTCGTGCTGGTCCTGATCCTCACGAGGCATGAGCAGGGGGGCTCCAATGGTCGCGTGTGCGCGAGGCGCTGTGGCTGCGGCCACCCCGGGATCCGAAGACCGGCCGCGTGGGTGGAAGGGTTTGGTGGTGGCTGCTCCCCTTCCTAATTCTCTTCGCCCTCGAGCAGGCGCTGCCAGGAATTTCGGGACCCTCGCCGAGGGACTTCTCTAAGTTCGTGAGCCACGACAGTGGTAAGGATTTCTTCAGCGGAGCGTGGGGCTGGTACGCGGTGGTCGTCGTGCTCGCCATCTTCAACACGGTGCTCGGCGAGGAGCTGCTCTTCCGGGGGCTTCTGCTGCCGCGAATGCGGGGCGTCTTTGGAAGGGGCGATTGGGTCGCCAATGGGGTGCTGTTTGCGGTCTACCACCTGCACACCCCGTGGGTGATCCCCACAGCCTGTGGGACACCATCGCTCTCGCCTATCCCTCACGAAGGTTCCAGAGCGCGTGGATGGGGATCATCGTGCATTCGGCTCAGACCCAGATCAGTGAGTAGCGCCGACTCGGATTGAAATCGCCGCCCGAAAGAGTGTGTGGACACCTTGGCTGCGCCGCGAAGCGCCGACCGGCAGCGTCGGAGGCGAGGAGGCGGTCGGCTGGCCCGTCTTCGGGCATGCCGCAGCCGCTCTGCGAATGTGGGTCGAGTTGATCGGGGCGCCGCGGCGCGATCAGGGAGGCGGCAGCGCCCAGGCCGCCCGGTAGGTGGCGGCGAAGGCCTCCGCGTAGCGCAAGCCCGCCGGCAAACGAAGGATCGTCCGCCTGCCGGTGCGGATCACCCTGGCCGGTACCGCGAAGAGCAACCGCCGCAGCGTCTTGGTGGCGCGGCGAAGCGGCGCGCCCTCGTGCGCCGCGCCCGAGGCGCCGGCCAGCGGTGAGACGTCGCAGACCATCGCTGCCAGGTTGACGGCGAGCAGGGCGCAGAACATCCAGACGCGGTTGGCGTCGAGGTTGCCCGAGGGCAGGCGCCGCAGCGCCGCGCCGAGCTTCGCCTCGCGGATCCGCTCCTCGATCTGGGCGCGCTGGCGGTGGTGGTGCTCAACCCAGGCCGCCTCCTCGTCGCGGTCGGTGAGCACGAAGGAGTAGGCGTAGAGCTGCCCCGCGGCCTCACCGGCCTCCAGCAGGGCGAGCTGGTCGGGGTGGATCGTGCGGCGACGGCGGGCCTGGGCGTGGGAAGAGAGATCGCCGGCCCGCAGCGCCACGCGACGGACGATCAACCGCAGCGGCTCGCCCTTCCAGGCGCCCGGCGAGTAGGTCGTCTCGGCGACCTCCGCCCCCTGCATCTCGGTGGCCGGGCGCCAATCGCCCTCCTCGATCCGCTCCAGCGCCGACCACATCGCCGAGCTGCGCGGCACCGAGACGGTGAAGGTGGCGCCCATGGCCCGCAGCTCTTTGAGCAGCTCGGCCGCGTAGAAGCCGGAGTCGACGCGGAAGCTGACCGCCCCATGGCCCTCGGGCAGGAGGGCGACCGCGCGCTTTGCGATCAGGGCCGAGTCGCGGGCGGGGAGCCTCCCCATGTTGCCGGGGTGAAGCTCTGATGCCAAACAGCGCCCCCGCTCGGCCCAGAAGGCGGCGAAAGGGCAGTAGGCGAGCTGGCCGGTGTGGTTCCTCGCCGCGCCGCGCTTGGCGGCGCCGTAGACCTCCACGTCGGTGGCGTCGAGGTCGATCGTCGCCTCCTCGCTCGCCTCGCGGCCGAGGGCCTCGTCGAGGCGCCCGGCGGCCCTGGCCACCGCCCGCTCGGCGCGCTGCAGGTGGGAGCGGCGGAAGCGCTTGGCGAGCTGCAGTGCGGTTGGGGCCGATGGCGCCTTCGCCACCGTCCGCAGCGGCGCCCCGGCTTCATCGGCGCGCATGTCCTCGAGATCGGCAAAGCACTCCGCGCCGGCCAGATGGGCCTCGGCGAGCGAGGCGAGCAGCTCGCCCGGGCTCACGCCGCGCTGGCGAACCTTGACCGGGGCGGCGCGGCGGTTGGCGGCGATCTCGCCGTCGAGCAGCTCGACCAATCCAGTCCGCCGCGCCAGCTCGCCGACGATCGCCAGGCCCGCGTGGGGCGTGAGGCTCTCATCGTCGGCGCGAATCTCGATCCGTCCGGGCCCTTTCCTACCGTGAGTCGCGTTCACCTTCAAGGTGATCTCCATTCACTGTTCGTGGCTTGCTTCTGACACTTGCCACGATTCCGATCCGCTCGGACGGAAAGGCCCCGGTTTCCGGGGCTTTTCTGCTGGATGGAGGCTGGCTCAGGGGGAGGCGGTGCGCCCTGGCCTTGCGGGGGATGGCGCGCTACTCACTGATCTGGGTCAGAGCACCTCGGCGTCAGCCACTTTCTCTATGAGCCGGGCGTCCGGACCCCATTCGGCCACAGCCACGGCGAGCAGGAGGAGGCATACGTCGTCGTCGGTGGGTCGGGCCGCGCGCGGCTTGATGAGGAGGTCGTCGAGCTTCGTCAGTGGGACGTGCTCCGCATCGCGCCGCACGTCGTGCCTGCGCTCGAGGGAGGCCCGGCGGGACTCGAGCTGATCGCGATCGGCTCCGACCGTACCGAGGGCGAAGGCGAACAGACGGTCAAGGGCTTCTGGACCGACTGACGGCGTGGGTGGAGGGGCCGCACGCCAGCCCGACGGCAGGATCGTCGTCGCCGGCACCGCGGGCTCCTGGTTCGTCGGCAACAGGGCCGAGCTGGCGCACTTTCGCTAGCCCGGCCAGCCCATCCGCAGCTTCAATTGATCGGGTGTTGGCGCCTTGTGCCGACCCAGCTCTATGTCAACGGCGAAGCAACTGAATTCGCGTGCATCAATCCAAGACCGTTCTCTGCCTGCATCAAGCCGCCGAACACCAGATTCCAGGTCCCCGGCGGAAGCTTGTTGGCAATTCAGGATTCACGAGGAATCGAAAGGCTCGGAAATACCCCCGTTCTCCATCCTGACCTCACTTCGACTCAGCCCGAGGCCCTGGAGAGATCTCGGCCTTCCTGCTCCCGCTCACGCTTCTTTTCGGGGCCCAAGCGCCCCCAATTTCCAAGCTGCTCCCCCTCCACATCGCTCCTCTCAGCGGACACCTCTCCCGGTAGTACTGGCGCCCCGAAAAGCTCCCGCAGCATTTGGTGGTGCTGGTCGGCTTCGATTCACCTCCGTGCGCTCGCCTGTCGCAGCCATCGCCTTCTCTGCAGGATCGACAACCGCTACCGGCTCGATTAACGAAGAGCGCGGCGCAACGATCGTCGATTGTCACCTGCGTCGGCCCCTCGGTGCCATCTGGGAGAGCTCGATAGCGACCGATCAACTTTGAGACCGGCTTTCGACCAGAGGCGCGGGAGGGAGCCATCTTCACGGTAGGTATTCCGGCCGGGGTGTTCCGCCACAGATATGGTCCGGGCGTGCCTGGCTCTGATTCTTCCCCCGCGGCGCCGGGAGTCGAGAGGCCGAAGCGCTTTCTGCCGAGGTTTCACTACGAGCTGCTCGTCTGCGGCACCCGCGGCCATCAGCTGATCGGTGCCGACGTCGCCGAGATTCGCCCCCAGGACTCGATCGTCGTGCGCGAACGTGACGGGGTGCGGTGGCATCGCTGCATTCGATGCGACAGCTGGCTCCCGCTTCCGCCTCCGCGAGATGCGCCGCTGCGCCATCTTCCGCCGCTAGAGCAGATTCCCGTGCCGGTCCGCGGCCGCCCCCTGCGGGACAAGGTCGTGCTGCGGGCGATCGCGATCGACCGAGCGTTCCATTTCGTGGTGCTGGCCTTCCTGGGGGTGCTCGTCTTCTTCGTCGCCGCACACGAGCATGACCTGCAGCACCGCTTCTACCG
>DATAIY010000242.1:0-1628 GCA_036262475.1 Solirubrobacterales bacterium | reverse complement strand
CCAGTGGATCGGTCGGAGGTCGTGGCCGGCCACGACGTCGGCGGTGACCGCCTCCGGCGTAGGCGTTTCGATCACGAACGCATCCGGCACGCTGGGCGGCGGCACCTGGTAGAGGAGATCGCGGGCGACGCTCTTCGAGGCTCGCTCGGCGTTCGACCAGCCCTGGCCGAAGGAGAGGTCCGTCGTCCTCATTTCCGGCCCCTCGAGAATCACCAGGCTGCTCTCTCGGGGAACCCACTCGCGGTCACCCATCTCGATCCTTCTGTCGTCGAGCCAGGGCTCGACCACCTTTGCCATCACGTCCTCCCGGTTGAGGTTGAAGACCCGGGCTCGGTGGAAGCCGGCGCTGAGTTCGACGTGGAACACGCCGCGAAGCTAGCGCTTTCGCCCGAACGGCGGGGAATTGGAATGATCCGGCGATGGACGTGAACCTGCCCGACGCCGTCGTCTTCGACAATGACGGGCTGCTGCTCGACACCGAGTCGGTCTGGACCCGGGCGGAGCAGGATCTCTTCGAGCGCCGGGGCAAGGAGTTCACCCCGGCCGACAAGCGCGAGCTGGTCGGGACCTCCGCCGAGATCGCCGGCGGGGTGCTGGAGCGACGGCTGGGAGAGCCGGGGCGCTCGGTCGAGCTGATCGAGGAGCTGAACGCGCTCGTCGTCGCCGAGCTCGAGCACGGCGTCGAGGCGATGATCGGCGCCCGCGAGCTGCTGCACCGGCTGAAGGAGCGGGGGACGCCGATCGGGCTGGTCTCGAACTCGCCGCTCGGGTTCGTGCGCCGCTCGCTCCAGCTGGTCGGCTTCGAGGATCACTTCGACGTCGTTCTCAGCGCGCACGAAGTCGCCGCCCCCAAGCCCGCGCCCGACTCCTACCTCGAGGCCTGCCGGCGGCTCGGAGTCGTTCCGGGCCCCGCGGTCGTCGCCCTCGAGGACTCGCCGACCGGCGTCGCGGCGGCGCGGGCGGCCGGTCTGACGGTGATCGGAGTGCCTTCGATCGAGGGGGTCGCGCTCGAGGAAGCTCACCACCTGGCCGAGACGCTGGTGGACGCGACCATCGCCCGGCAGCTCGCCCTGAAGGCGTAAGTCCTAACCGTCAACCTGAGGGTGAGAGCGGACGACCTAGCCACGCAGGATGCGGCGGCGTCGCAGGACTCGCTCGCAGATTTCGAGCAGCTCGCGGACGCTGTGGCCCTGAGCCGCCGTCAGCTCCCCACCGAGGGCCGCGTTGGCGGCCTCTCCCGCCTCGTGACGGCGCTCCTGCAGCCTCGCCATATCCTCCGCGTGGCCAGGATCGGCGGGCCCGGCCCTGAGCTCGACCAGCAGCGCCTCCAGGCCGACCCGAAGCTGCAGCGCGGCCTCGCGCTCGCGGCCGGCGTCGAGGTCGGCGCGGGCGCGCAGCAGCAGCGTCTCGCAGGCGTCTATCCGCTCTCTGCCGCCCAGCACGGCGGCGACGCGTTCCTGCGGCCGCAGGTCTTCCTGGCGACGCCGGCGCCGCGAGGCGCCGCTGGCCCAGACGTCGACCTCGCGGGCGGAGGTGAAGTGGCCGTCGGCGGTCTCCTCGCCGCTGCCGTAGCCGATCCGGACCGCTACTGCGCGCTCGGCGGTGAGCTCGTGGGCGTGGGGGTCGGC
>DATAIY010000241.1:0-4970 GCA_036262475.1 Solirubrobacterales bacterium | reverse complement strand
GCCCAGCAGCCCGCCCAGCGCCAGCTCGACCAGGCCGATCCGGACGACCCAGTCCATCTCAGAGCTCGGGGACGTCGGCGCCCTGGGGCGTGAACGGCAGGCGGCGAACCTCGGCCCAGCCGGCGCAGCGCCGCTCGAGCGCGGCGGCGACGTTGCCGGCCTCCTGCCAGGTGGTCCAGACGAGCACGGTCGGACCGGCGCCGGAGATCGTCGCCCCGAGCGCTCCCATCTCGGTTGCCGAATCGACGATCTCCATCGAGCGCGGATAGAGGTCGCGGCGGCGGGGCTGGTGGATACGGTCCTCGAGGCCGCGGGCGAGGAGATCGAGATCGGCCGACTGCAATCCGAGCACCAGCAGGGCGGCCGAGGAGACGTTGGCGACGGCATCGGCGAGCGGGATCTCGGCCGGGATCACTTCGCGGGCCAGCTTGGTCGAGACCTCCTCGGGTGGGATCACGACGATGCCCTCGAGCCCGTCCGGCGGGTCGAAGCGGGCCGCCATCGGCGCACCCCCCTCGCCCGCTCCACAGATGACGAAGCCGCCGTAGATCGCCGCGGCGACGTTGTCGGGGTGACCCTCCAGCTCGGCCGCCGCCACCAGCATCTCCTCGCGCGAAAGCGCCAGCTCGAAGAGGTGGTCGGCGGCGAAGAGGCCGGCAACGATCGCCGCCGCGCTGGAGCCGAGCCCGCGCGCCAGCGGAATCTCGCTGCGCAGCCGGAAGGCGATGTCGTCGGCGGGATACAGGCTCTCGAAGGCGCGGACGACAAGGTTGTCGCGGCCGGTCGAAACCTCGAGCCCGCCCGGGTCGAGCGAGAACTCCCCGGTCTCCTCGACCTCCAGGTCCAGGTGCAGAGACACCGCCGCCGCCATCGCGTCGTAGCCGGGGCCGAGGTTGGCCGAGGAGGCGGGGACGCGGACGAGTCGGTGGCGCGCGGTCAATCGAAGACGGCCCGCTCGACGGCGCTGAGGTCGTTGTCGCAGTTGACGACGGCGGGGGCTTTGCCGAGAGCGGTATCGGGGTCCTTGAGGCCGTGGCCGGTGAGCACGCAGACAACCGACTCAGGCGGGGTCGCGTCATCGGCGACGGGCAGGCCGTGGGTGAGCAGGCCGGCGACCGAGGCGGCCGAGGCGGGCTCGCAGAAGACCCCTTCGGTGGCGGCGAGCCAATGGTAGGCGTCGAGGATCTGCTCGTCGGAGACGGCGGCGACGCGCCCGCGCGAGGCGGTGAAGGCGGTCATCGCCTCCTCCCAGCGGGCCGGGTTGCCGATCCGGATCGCCGAGGCGACGGTCTCGGGATCGGCGACCGGGGCGCCTTCGACAAGCGGCGCCGCCCCCTCGGCCTGGAAACCGTAGAGGACGGGGGCGGTGCCGACCTCCTGGAATCCGCGCCAGTAGGCGGTGACGTTGCCGGCGTTGCCGACCGGGATCGCCAGCGCGCCCGGCGCTTCGCCGAGCTCCTCGACGACCTCGAAGGCGGCGGTCTTCTGGCCTTCGATCCGGTGCGGGTTGACCGAGTTGACGAGCTCGACCGGGTGGCGGTCGGCGATCTCGCGGACGATCTTGAAAGCCTGGTCGAAGTTGCCCTGCAGGGCGATCACCCGCGCCCCGTGCATCAGCGCCTGCGCGAGCTTGCCGATCGCGATCTTCCCCTCGGGGACGATCACCACCCCCCGCAGCCCCGCCCGCGCCGCGTAGGCGGCGGCGCTGGCGGCGGTGTTGCCGGTCGAGGCGCAGATCACGGCCTCCGCCCCGCGACCCTTGGCGCGCGAGACCGCGACGGTCATCCCCCTGTCCTTGAAGGACCCGGTCGGGTTCCCGCCCTCGAACTTGAGGTGGGCGCGAACCCCGATCCGCTCCGAGAGCCGCGGCGCTTCGATCAGCGGCGTCGAACCCTCCTCGAGGCTGACCACCGGGTCCCCGGGCTCGAGCGAGAGCCGGTCCCGGTAGCGCTCGATCAGCGAAGTCATCTAGAACTGCTCCTCGATCACGTGGATGGACCTTGGGGGCGACCGCAGGTCACCGAGCTCCCCAAGCGCCTCGACCGCCGCCGCGAAGCGGGACTCAAGGCACTCGTGGACGACCATCACCAGGCGCGCTTCGTAGCCGATTCCGCGCTGGACGATGCTCTTGACCGAGACCTCGTGGTCGCCGAGGACCGTCGCGACCCGCGCCAGAACCCCGGGCTGGTCGGCGACCTCGAGGTAGAGGTAGAAGGAGGAGGTGACGTCGGCGACGATCGGCAGCTCGACCCGGGTCTCGTGGACGGGAGCGTCGCCGGCGAGGATCGAGACGACGTCGCCGAGCACCGCCGAGGCGGTCTGCAGCCCCCCGGCCCCCGGCCCTGACATCGTCACCTCGGTGATCGCCGGCGCCTCGACCATGACCGCGTTGAACGGCCCCTCGATCGGCGCCAGCGGGTGGCCGCGGTAGAGGAAGCAGGGAAAGACGCGGACGCTGATGCCGCCGTCGCGGCGTTCGGCGACGCCGAGCAGCTTCAGCGAGAGGCCGAGCTCCTTGGCGTAGGCGAGGTCGTCGGGCTGGATCGCCTCGATCCCCTCGTAGGAGACCTCGGCGAGGGTGACCGGCGTGTGGAAGGCGAGGCGGGCGAGGATCGCCATCTTCGCCGCGGCGTCGGCGCCACTGACGTCGTCGCTGGGGTCGGCCTCGGCATAGCCGAGGCCCTGAGCCTGGGCGAGCACGTCCTCGTAGCTGGCGCCGCTCGCCGCCATTTCGCTGAGGATGAAGTTGGTCGTACCGTTGACAATCCCGAACACCTTCGAGATCTCGGTGACGCCGAAGCTCTCCTGGATCGTGCGGACGATCGGGATCACCGCGGCGACAGCGGCCTCGAAGCGCAGCTGCACCCCCGCCTCGCGGGCGACGCCGAAGAGCTCGTCCCCGTGCTGGGCCAGCAGCTGCTTGTTCGCGGTCACCACCGGCCGCCCGGCCCGCATCGCGTCGAGCACGAAGCCGCGCGCGGGGTCGGTCCCCCCGATCAACTCGACGATCAGGTCGGAGCGCTCGAGGATCGCGCCGAAGTCGCCCTCCTCACGGGTGAGGACGCCGGAGATCTCGGGGCGGCGCCCGGTCGCCGCCTCGACCGCATCGGCTCGCTCGGCGAGGAGCTCGGCGAAGGCGCCGCCGACGTTGCCGCGTCCCAGCAGCCCGATGCGGACGGGTTTGGGAAGGACGTCAGACATCGCGCGAGGTGAGGTCGTCGTAGGTCTCGCGGCGGACCACGACTCTCGCCTCGCCGTCGCGGCAGAAGACGACAGGGGGCCGCGGCACGCCGTTGTAGTTGCTGGCCATCGCGTGGCCGTAGGCGCCGGTCGCCGGCGTCACCAGGACGTCGCCGACCACCGGCTCGGCCAGCATCGTGTCGCGGACGAGGATGTCGCCGGACTCGCAGTGCATCCCGGCGATCGTCACCAGGGTGTCCGGCCGCGCCGCGGCGCGGTCGGCGACGAGCGCCTCGTAGCGGGATCCGTAGAGCATCGGCCGCATGTTGTCCGACATGCCGCCGTCGACGGCGACATAGGTGCGGATGCCGGGAATCTCCTTGACGGTGCCGACCCGGTAGGCGGTGACGCCGGCGTTGGCGACCAGCGAGCGGCCGGGCTCGACCAGGATCCGCACCCCGTCGCCGAACACCTCGGCGATGCCGCGGACCTTGACGTCGACGTAGGCGTCGATCGAGGGCGGCTCGTCCTCCGCCGTGTAGGCGACGCCGAGGCCGCCGCCGACGTTGACCACCCTGCACCACTCCCCTGCCAGCTGGCCGAGGGCGCGGATCGCCAGCGCGTAGGGCTCGAGCTCGAAGATCTGCGATCCGATGTGGGCGTGGAGGCCGACAAGCTCGAGCTTGTCGGAGGCCAGGACCCGCTCGATCGCCCGCGCCGCCAGCCCGTCCTCGAGCCCGAAGCCGAACTTTGAGTCGAGCTGGCCGGTCTGCACGTAGTCGTGGGTCGAGGGCTTGATCCCGGGCGTGACCCGGATCAACACCCGCTGGGGTTCCTCGAGCAGCCGCTCGCAGCGCTCGATCTCGTCGAAGGAGTCGAGGATCAGGTGGCGGATGCCGGACCGCGCCGCGAAGAGGATCTCCTCGTCGGTCTTGTTGTTGCCGTGCATGTGGATGCGGTCGGGGTCGAATCCCGCTCGCAGCGCCATGTGGAGCTCGCCGCCGGAGGCGACGTCGACCGAGAGGCCCTCCTCGGCAAAGAGCCGGTAGGCAGCGGTGCAGGGCAGCGACTTGCTGGCGAAGAGGATCTCGAAGTCATCGCTGCGGCGCTCGAACGCCTCGCGGTATTCGCGGGCGCGTCCGCGAATGTCGTCCTCGGCATAGATATAGGCCGGGGTGCCCAGTTCGGCCGCGAGGTCGACCGTGTCGCAGCCGGCCACCTCGAGATGGCCGCGCTCGTTCACCCGGCTCGCCGCCGGATAGACCGCCGAACCCACTATCGGATCGCCGCTCGCCACAGACCCCACCTGTTCTCGCTCCGCCATCGGACCGGCATTGTGACGGTTAGTGCCCTGTTGGGCGAGAAGCCGGGTCAGTGGTTGCCGGGCAACAGGCCGCCGACGGTGCCGACCGTTTCGTCGACGAAGTGACCGACCGTCGATTCGGGCCCGACGAGACCGTGGACGACGCCTTCGGTCACTTCGGTGACGCCGGTGCTGTGGAGCGTCCCGCCCAGAGCGGTTTCGTCGACTTTGGTGACGGTGTTGTTGACGGTTTCGGTGACCTTCCCCGAGGGAGATGCCGCGGCGGCGGCGCTGCCGCGGCGGCTGGACCCGGGAGACGCGGAGCCCGCTGACCGGCTCGGGGAATTCCTCCCCGAGGCTGGAGAGGAGGGGCCGGGGCCGGCTTCCGCCGGGACGGTGCCGGGCTGGGGCGGCGCGGCGCTGCCGTCGCCATTCGCAGCGACGAGGCCGGCACTGCTCTGCCGGCCTTTGCCGTGGCCTTCCCGGT
>DATAIY010000240.1:0-2716 GCA_036262475.1 Solirubrobacterales bacterium | reverse complement strand
CCCGCGCTTCGAGGGCTCGAGGGGGACCACTGGAGCCACTGAGTTGAGCTTGCCCCCACTGCAAGGGTTCGCAAGCGGGTCCAGCGCCTGCATGACGACACGATCACCGTGAGAGTCCCGGACACCCCGTGGGCCACCGCTGCCACCGAGGGGTGGACCGAAGAGGGCCGCTGCGCGGTGTTCGTGATGATCGATCACGCGTCGCCTCGGGGCTCACGCTGCGCTATGACGGCGGGCCGTGCTTTCGATCCGAGTACTACCAGCTCGAGATCGATCACCTCGGGATCGCGCGTTCGCCGTCCTACCACTACGAGCCGGAGACGAACGGTTGCGCGGAGAAGTTCATCCAAACGCTCAAGGAGCAGGTGCTCTGGATCGAGCGCTTTGGGACCTTCGAGATGCTGCTACCACCTGCTCAGTCACCATGACACTGGGGGCTTCGAGGAACTCTGGTGAGCCATGGTGATGTCGTTAGGGCAATGACAGCGCCAGCGGCGTAGCCAGTTGGGAAGGTAGTTGAGCCGGCCAGCCAAATCAGCCCCGCGTTTGAGTGTCAGGTGGCGAGTTTTCTCGTCGACCTCGTCGTCGAGGAGTCCCGCCCGGCGGACGAGGACGTGGTGGTCGAATACAAGGGTCATCACCATGGAGGAGCCGCTGTAGACGGCGGCGGCAAGCGCCTCGCCCTCGCTGCCCTTCAGGTAGGCGGCCATCAGTGCGGTCGCGAACGGCAGCACCCCGACGCACATCAGCAGCAGGAGGTTCCAGATCAGTACCGAGTGGTCGACGATCTGCAGCCGCCCAATCATCACGTGATGGTTGATCCAGATGATCCCGATCGTCAGGAAGGAAATCGCGTAGGCCGCATAACTGGGCCACTAGCAAATGAGCGCGCGAGCGAGGTGCTCGCCCGAGCCGGCCTCGGGGACGTGGATCTCGAGCACCAGCAACGTGATCGCGATCGCGAAGACCCCGTCGGAGAAAGCCTCGACCCGGTTCGTGCTCATGGCGGAGGGATTCGGCGGGCGGGCCGCGCGTCCTGTGCCGGGATCTGGCGCTAGGCGGGACCCTTTAGGCTCCATGCAAATGGCTTCACCCGAGGCGAAGAATCTGGGGGCGATCTCCCAGGCGATCGACCAGCACAACTCGAACTGCCCGTTTCCGGCGGCCGAGGTGCGGATGAACCCGTTCGAGGTCGAACGGCTCGGCTGGGATCAGATCCGTGGCCTGCCGGTGGTGCCGGATGGCGAGATCGGCACCGGCCGCTTCCGCATCGTCTGCTCGCGCGAGCTCGACGGCGAGAGACTCGAAGAGGTCAAGGCGATCGGCCAAGAGCTGGAGACCGTCACCCCGGTCAGTAACTAACTCAGAGGTTCCAGAAATCCAAGCCCAGATTTGAGAGCCAGCTCTGGGCTTCGATGTTGAGCCGGGAAAGTTCCCCGGTCAAGATCAGGACGCCCATCGCGATCAGGATCACGCCGCCGACGGCGACGATCGCCTGGTAATGGCGCTTGACGACGGCGAAGGCGGTGGTCATTCGAGAGAAGGCGAGCGCGGTCAGCAGGAACGGGATCGCCAGGCCGGCGGAGTAGACGGCGAGGAGAAATGCCCCCCGCGCGGCCGAGCCGGACAGCGAGGCGGCGGTGAGGATGGCGCCGAGGGTGGGGCCGATGCAGGGCGTCCAGGCGATCGCGAAGGCGGCGCCGGCGACGATCGGGCCTCCTTTGCCCGCCCGCTCGAGCAGGGCCTCCACGTGCCACTCACGGTTGAGCCGCGTGATGAACAGCGAGGCGACGAAGAGGACGCCCATGGCGATGATCAGCGCGCCGGAGATCGTGGTCAGCAACTGCTTGTGGTCCTGGAGCGTCGATCCGAGCCCAGTGGCCGTCAGCCCGAGCAGGATGAAGATCGAAGAGAAGCTGGCGACGAAGAGCAGGCTCGGGCCGAGAACCCGGCGCCATCCGGCATCGTCGAGGTCGGCCGCGGAGACGCCGGTCACGGCTGACAGGTAGCCGGGAACGAGCGGCAGCACACAGGGGGAGAGGAAGGACACGATCCCCGCCGCGAGGGCGGCGAAGATGCCCACTCCCGCAGCGGGATCGGAGCTTAGAACCGCAATGACCACAGCTGCTCAGGTTACCCTCAGCGCGGTGCCAACCCGCCTCCCATCGCCACACCTGTTCAACGCCTCGGGCCTGGCGCAACGGCTCCAGGCCTCGCCGCTGTTCGCGATCGGCCCCGCGGAACCCGGGCCGGCGCTGCGACGGGGTGCGCTGATCGCGGTGCCGATCGGGGTCTCGCTGATCGTCGAGCTGGGCCTCGGGTCGCCGACCAAGGGGGCGATAGCGACCGGTGCCCTGCTCGCCGGCTTCCCGGGGCTCGATGCCCCGGCGAGGCCGCGCTCGGTCTGGCAGGCGGCCGCCGCGCCGGCGATCGGGCTCGCAGCCGCCGTCGGCGTTCTCAGCAGCCAGACGGTGCCGACCGCGATCCTCGCGATGGGGCTGCTCGGGGCGGTGGCCGGCTACTGCTTCGCAGTCTCGCTGCGGCTGGCGATCGTCGGCCTCTCGGTGGCGCTGGCGCTGACGATCGGCCAGGGCCTGTTCCTGGCGCCCGGGGACGCCTGGCCGGCGCTGCTCTACGGCACGGCGGGGGGTCTGACCCAGGCGGCCTGGTCGCTGCTGGTCTGGCTCGTCGCCGATCGCGCCGCCAGGGGGGAGGA
>DATAIY010000239.1:0-2027 GCA_036262475.1 Solirubrobacterales bacterium | reverse complement strand
AGCAGCAGCGCCGCGTCGGTGACGTCACGGGTCAGCGGGCCGCACTGGTCGAGGGAGGAGGCGAAGGCGATCATCCCGTAGCGGGAGATCGCGCCGTAGGTCGGCTTCAGGCCGACGATGCCGCAGAGCGAAGCCGGCTGGCGGATCGAGCCGCCGGTGTCGGTCCCGATCGCACAGGGGGCGAGGCCGCCGGCGACGGCCGCCGCCGAGCCGCCCGAGGAGCCGCCGGGGACGCGGCCGCGATCCCAGGGGTTGAGCACCGGTCCGTAGGCCGAGTTCTCGTTCGAGGACCCCATCGCGAACTCGTCCATGTTGGTCTTGCCGAGCACCCTGGCGCCGGCCGCGTCGAGGCGGCGCACGGCGGTGGCGGTGTAAGGCGGCCGGTAACCCTCGAGGATCCGCGATCCCGCGGTCGTCGGCGTGCCCTCGGTGCAGAAGATGTCCTTGACCGCGACCGGGATGCCACCGAGAGGGCCATCCTGGGCGTCGCAGTCGCCGGCGTTCTCGACCGGCCAGAGGTAAGCATTGAGCTCGTCGCCTGCGGCCGCCCCCTGCCAGGCCTCGAAGTACTCGCCCGCGGAGACCTCCCCGGCGGCGATCTTTGCCGCCGCCTCGGCGACGGTCAGCTCGAGTAACTCCCCCATCAGGCGTCAGCCTGGGGCGATGGCACGCGAAAGGCGCCGTCCAGGGGCTCGGGAGCCGAAGCCAAAGCGACGTCCTGCGGCAAGCTCGGCCGCGGCTGATCGGCCCTGAGCACGTTCTCCAGCGCCACCACGTGCGAGGTGGGCTCAACCCCCTCCAAATCCAAATTCCCGATCCGGTCCACGTGCTCGAGAATCCCCGACAACTCCCCCGTCATCGTCTCGACTTCGTCCTCGCTCAGCCTGAGCCGAGCCAGTCGCGCGACGTGCAGTACCTGCTCCCGATCGATCATCGGCCGCATTCTAGGTGGAGCACGACAGATGGACGCGAGAGGTCTCGGGATGGGTTTCGCTTAACTTTTTCGAGAGGCGGGGTCGGCTGGCCGCGGACCAAGACGGCGAAAAAGGAGAAGACGCTTCACCCCTACCGACCCCTCTGGCCGGCACCTGGCTGCGCAGCCAGTTAGAGTCTCGCCGCATGCAGGGACCGGCCGCCGAGAGATTCGTCGTCGCGAACCTGCGGCTGTTGGCTGTCATGTTCGCGGTGGTGGGCATCCTCTTCATCGCCGTGCCCAGCGGAGTCCTCGATGTGATCTCGGACCTCGGCAACTGGATCGGCAGCTTCCCCCGCGCCCCCCACACTCAGGAGGATCTGTGGCTGGCGCTGGCATTCGCCTACATGGTCGTCATCACCGGCATCTGCCTTGTCGCCCAGGCCGACGTCGTCCGCTACCGGCCGCTGCTACTGGTCCTCGCCGCCGGCAAGACGGCCTCCTCGCTTGGCTCGCTGGCCTTCTACCTGATCGACGAACACGTCTTCATCTACCTCCTCAACTTCCTCGTCGACGGGTTCCTCGCCGTGCTCTCGATCTGGCTCTGGGCCTTGGCCGGTCGCATCGGCCGGCCGGTCGACCCCGGTTGACAGCGCCCGCCAGGGCTCTCCGCCGCTGAGCAACGGACCCTGAGCGCGATCTGCGCGGCGATGGCGCCGGGCATCGACGGGCTGCCCGCGGCCGAGCGCGACGTCGACGTCTCCGGCCCGATTGCGCAGTTCCTGACCTCGGTCTCGCCGCGGGTCCTGACCCGGCTCAAGCTCGGCCTGCGCACCTTCGAGTGGCTGCCATTCCCGTGGCGGTTCAGTCGCCTCGACCCGGTCCCCGCCGAGGACTTCCTGCGGGGCCTGGAGACCTCCCGCCTCCCCCTCCACCACGACCTCCTGCTGATGGCGAAGCTCTTCTCCACCCTGGGATACGCGGTGACTCCGGAGGTGCAGCAGCGGATCGGCTTCGAGATCCGCTGTGGCCTCGCCGACGGATCGCTGCCCGAGCCCGCCGGCTCGCTGGGAGACACCACCCCTGCGGGCCCCGGCGAGGAATGCGACGTAGT
>DATAIY010000238.1:0-6407 GCA_036262475.1 Solirubrobacterales bacterium | reverse complement strand
CCGCAACGCCGGTCCCGAGCTTTCCGAAGAGAGAGGCCTGATTCTCACCGGGCAGGTAGGCGTCGGAGTCGGGCGAGTACATCGCCATCTTCCAGAGAGCGAAGATCCGCTGGTCGCGTGGGCCCCGAGTCGTAAGGAAGTCCGCGAAGTTGTGCAGGGCGGCGACGTGGCCGTCGGCTTCTCCGCCGGAGGCTTGCTCGGCGAGCTCGGCCTGCTTACGAGCGTGGGCGGCGATCAGGTGGACGAAGGCGTCGGAGCCGACCGAACGCCCGAGGGTGGTCTGTTCGGGGCTGCTGGTCATCGACATTTCTGGGGGTGGCCTTTCGGACTCGGGAGCTGGATAACTTCCCTTCCCAAAGTACCCCCCTCAGGCGACGTGGTAGAGGGACTGCCCTCGGCTCCTTTTCCGTTTAGGCACAAGGCCGAATCTGTGCCCAAACCCATCCGTATCGTGCCTGATCCAGCGGCATCTGTACCGTGTGCTGTTACCGATTGGTAACGCCTGCGTTTGGCTCTAGAAAGCGCGAAACCCGCCTCTCGACGGGTTCCTAGTGCGAGGATTATGAGTCCGCTGCTCTAACCAGCTGAGCTACCGCCCCGAACGTTCCGGATTATCGCCTGGGTCTGCGTTTGCTGCGTCTCGGCTACGTGGCAATGCAGTAGCCGCGATATCGAGGCCTCCCCGCGCCGGGCGGAGCCTCAGTGACCGAGCAGGTCGTCGGCGCTGACCACGTTTCCGTAGCTGTCGGCCAGCGCCGCGAAGAATGCCGCCCCCACGGCCTTTGCGGGGACCATCAGACCGCCGAACTCGAGATCGGGGGCGGCGCATGCGTCATGGAGGACAATGGCACGAAACCCCAGATCGACGCCCGCGCGGACGGTCGCGTCCACGCACATATTCGTCTGCATTCCGCACACCACGATCTCATCGGCGCCAAGTGAGTGCAGCTGATCCTCGAGCGGCGTGTGAAGAAAGGCGTTTGGCGCGTCCTTGGTGATCACCGGCTCGCCCGCCTGCGGCTCGACTTCGGGATGGATCTCGACCCCTTGGGTACCGGGACGCATGAACTCGGCGTCCGGCCCCTCCCACACGTGCTGCACGTGCACCACCGGCTGGCCTGCGCTGCGAAATGCCTCCAGAACCCGGCGCGCGACGGCGGCTGCCGGCTCGGGCTCCACCAAGGGGAAGGCTCCGCCCGGGAAGTAGTCGTTCTGAATGTCCACTACAACCAGGGCCCGCGGCACTTTCGGCTCCTAGCCCAGCTCGACGTTGACCATGGAGCCCGGGGCGCGCATGCGATGCTCAGGCGCTGAAGAGCTGGGCCAGGGAGCGGCCGACGTCCGGGGGCTCTTCCTCGCCCTTGGCGGCGGCTGCAGCGCCCTCGGCGAGGGCCTTGGCGGCGTCGGCGATTTGGTGGTCGCGGCCGCCGCGGATGACGCCGGTCTTCTTCGCTTCGGCGAGGTCGGACTCCATCAGTCCCGCCAGCTCGGATAGGCGGCGCAGGCCGACGACGCCGGCGGTGCCGCGAAGAGCGTGGGCTTCGGCGCGCATCGTCTCGAAGTCGGTCGTCGCGGTGGCGAGGCCAGCGGCGATCACGTCGCAGCGGCGGCGCGCCTCCTCGGCGAAGGACTCCAGCAGCTCGGTGTTGGCGGCAGCCGCTTTATCACTCATTCCGCCACCGCCTTTTCGACCGCTTTGTCCATCTCTTCGAGGCCGAAGGCGCCCTCGAGCACCGAGCTGACGATGCCCTTGCTGTTAATCGCGAACAGCCACGGCTCGCTGGGAAGGTGAAAGGCGCGAACCTGCGGCCGGACGCCCTTGCCAGGATCGTTGTCGCTGTAGATCTCCATGTGGATGAATGCCGCCTTGTCTCCGAATTCCTGCTTGGCCTGCTCGGCCACGTCGACGACGGGCCCGCAGACCCGACTCTGGCAGAACTGGGGGGTCGCAAACAAGAGCATTATCGGTTCTTTTCCAAGCACTTCCACGTAATCCACCTTGTTCTGGGTGTCGGCAGGGATGCGCGTGGTGATCTTGGAGAGGTCCCCGCCGACGTCTCCGGCGGTCGGCGTGTGGATCTTCGGCGCCGCCTGGCCGGGCCGGGGGATCGCCGAGAATTCGCCGACGACGGCGCTCGGCAGCAGCGTCGATTTGAGTTCGTCGCCTTCCTTGATCACAGCCGCGATCCGCCACTCGCCAGCGCTGGGGAAGTTGATCTGGGTCGAGTAGACGACGCTCGCCGCATCGGGATCATCCGCGGTCGTCTTCGCCCGGAAGGCGGGCTGGGTCGCGAGGCTTTCGATCGAGGCCGGAAACGGGCCGACGGCCGGCTGGTCCAGCGCCTGGGCTTCCGCCTTCGCCTCCTGGCCCTTGTTGCCGGACTTCGACTTGGCGCCGAGCTTCGGCGTCGGCACCTTGGCGAAGTAGAGGGCCACTTCGGCGTCGGGTACCTGGGTCCGGTTGCGTTCGAAGACCCCGAACGGGTAGCGGTTCTCCCCCTTGTAGAAGACGAGCGCGGCCGGAGAGACCACGAGTTCGGAGTGCGCGTCGGTCCCTTTGATCAATTCGCCGAGCGTCCTCCCGGAGGTTTTCGGGAAATCGCTCTTGGGCGGTGCCGGGAGGCTCTGCGCGTTCTCCGCCGAGGTGGATCCGGAATCGGTCGAGCCCGAGTCGCTGCCGCAGCCGGCGACGAGGGCTCCCGCCGCGAGCAGGCAGGGTAGGGCAGAGGCGATACGGGCGGTACGCATCGGCGGCATATTATTCAGACTCGCCGCGGCGGCTCCGCCCGCGGCGCCCCGTCGAATCGGCCGATAGGGTGGCGGCTCGTCGAAACGATTAGGAGAGCGAGATGGCGGAACGCGCGGCAATTGTGACCGGGGGATCGGGAGGCATCGGCCTCGCGATCGCCCGCGCCTTGGGCGAGGAGGGCTACGTGCTGACGCTTTCCGCTCGGCGCCCGGAGAAACTCGAGGAGTCGGTAAAGAGCCTGCGTGCCGATGGCTTCGAGTTGCAGACCGTTCCGGCCAACGTCGCCGACGAGGAGAGCCTTGTCGCCGTCTTCGCCGCGCACAAGGAGAAGTACGGTCGCCTCGACGCGCTGGTCAACAACGCCGGGATCGGGATCGGCGGGCCGATGGAGCAGGTTCAGGCCAAGCACCTGGATATGCAGCTGGCGATCAATCTCCGCTCATTGATCATTGCCACCCGCGAGGGGTTGCCGCTGCTGCGTGAGGCCGGCGCCGAGCACGAAAAGGCGCTGCTGCTCAACACCGCCTCGATCGCCGGCAAGGGCGGGCAGGCATTCCTCTCCGTCTACGCCGCGACCAAGGCCGCAGTGATCAACTTCACCCAGTCCACCGCTCGCGAAACCAACGGCGCCGGGATCCAGTGCACGGCGCTGGCGCCCGGGTTCGTCGACACGGCGATGTCCGATTTCATCAAGAGCGAGGTACCGGCCGAGAAGATGATCCAGCCTTCCGACATCGGCGAGGCCGTTCGCTTCCTGCTCCACCTCTCGCCCAACTGCCACGTGCCCGAGATTGTCTTCAACCGCCCAGGCGAGGGCCCAGACGCGCCCTGACCGCTCCTGGCGCCGCCAAGCGGAGTCCTCGGTCGCCTAAATGGCGATGCCATTCAGGCTCCCTGCATCCTTGCCTGGCAACGCCAGGGACTTGTCATTGCGAGTTCTCCTAGCGGCCTTCGGCGATCCGGGGCATGTCTTCCCGGCGATCTCGCTGGGGAAGGCGCTCGCCGCGCGCGGGCACGAGGTCGTGGTCGAGACCTGGGAGGAGTGGCGTGGGGCAGTCGAGGGCGCCGGCCTCGGCTTCGCCGCGGCCGAGGAATACCGGATGTTCCCGCCGCCGGACCCCGACTCCGCCGACGGCCAGCACGCCGCCGAGGCGGCCCGGGCGCTGCTGCCGCTGCTGAAGCGGATGCGCCCGCACGTTGCCGTCAGCGACATCCTCACCCTGGCGCCGGCGCTGGCGGCGGAGAAGGCGTGCGTGCCGCTGGCGACCCTGATCCCCCATATCTACCCGGTGGTCGAGCCTGGACTGCCGTTCTTCGCGATCGGCCTGCGGGCGCCGCGCACTCCGCTGGGACGAGTCGGCTGGCGGGCCGGGCAGCGGGCGCTTCGGGTCGGCCTCGAGCACGGTCGCCGCGACCTCAACCAGCAGCGCCGGCGGCTCGGCCTTTCCCCCGTCGAGCGCTTCCACGGCGGCATTAGCCCCGACCTGGCGCTGGTCGCGACCTACCCGCAGCTCGAGTACCCGCGCGAGTGGCCCGCCGGGGTCGAGGTGACCGGGCCGATGAACTTCGAGCTGCCCCACCGGGAGATCGACTTGCCGCCGGGGGACCGGCCGCTGGTCCTTGTCGCCCCCAGCACCGCGCACGACTCCGACAACCATCTGGTCCGGACCGCACTCGCCGCCTTGGCCGAGGAGCCGGCGCGCGTCGTCGCGACGACCAACCGCGTCGTCCCCCAGCGCCCGATCGAGGTCCCCGACAACGCGGTCCTCGTCGACTGGCTCAGCTACAGCCAGCTGATGCCGGCCGCTTCGCTGGTGATCTCCCACGGCGGCCACGGCACCGTCGCCCGCGCCCTCGGTGCCGGCACCCCAGTCCTGATCTGCGCGATCACCGGCGACATGAGCGAGACCGCGATGCGGGTCGCCTGGGCGGGGTGCGGTCTCTCCCTGCCCTGGCGGCTTTGCCGGCCGGCGCCGCTGCGCTGGGCTGCCCGACGAATCCTCCACGACCCATCCTTCGCCAATCACGCGGCCGAGATCGCCGCCTGGGGACGCGAGAACGACGGCGCTCGGCGCGGCGCCGAACTGGTTGAGGGTCTGGCCGCGTCGAGACTGGCCGGGACGAAGTGCGGTTACTGAGCTCCGGGGGTGGGACTCGAACCCACAACCCTTCGATTAACAGTCGTGTCGCCTATCCGGTTGTCCTACTCAGCCGGATCGGCCCGGAAACCCCATGCCTATGCGGATTCGGGGCTCCTTCTCTCTTGATACTAACGAGGTCAGGAGCGCCCTAGCTGCCTCTGGTTCCCTGGGGTTTTGGAGGGATTTGGGCGATGAGACACGCGTCCGTCGCCCAATCATGAGGCGCTGCCTCGCCTTCGGTCGAACACCGCACGTCCGCACTCAGGGAAACAGATACAGCTAGCGCTCGCCTTACTGCTATCTATTTTCGGCGATTCCAGTTGTCGGCGCCGCCTGAATACTGACCCCTCTCGCCGGACTAAAACTGACCCCCCCGACGACGGCGAGAGCGTCCGGGGGGGCTTCGAGCCTGGCTCGGTCAAGCGATCGAGGTCAGGAGGAAGAGGGTGGTTCAGGTGCAGGAGTGGGCCGAGATCAGGGCGATGGGTCAGGTGCAGGGGCTGTCGATCAAGGAGATCGCGAGGAGGACCGGGCACTCTCGAAACACGATCCGCGCCGCGCTGCGCTCACCCCAGCCACCGCGCTACGGACCAAGAGCGCCTCGGCCCTCCAAGCTGGACGCCTTCAAGGGGCAGATCCACGCCTTGCTGAAGGACGACGGGACGATCCCCTCGCAGGTGATCCGAGAGCGGATCACCGCGGCCGGCTATCGCGGCGCCAAGACGATCTGCGATGACTACGTGCGCGAGCTGCGCCCGCTCTTCAACCCACCGCGCACCTTCCAGCGCACCCAATATGAGCCCGGCCAGCTGGTCCAGTTCGATCTCTGGGAGCCGAAGGCCGAGATCCCCGTCGGCCACGGGCAGACCAGGCGTGGCTGGGTCCTCACCTGCTGCTCGGGCTACTCCCGAGCCGGCGCCGGCGCCCTGATCTTCTCCAAGCAGGCCCCCGACATCCTCTGGGGGATGAGCCGCTGCCTGGCCGAGCTCGGGGCCCTGCCCGAGAAGGTGGTCTGGGATCGCGAGGGGGCGATCCACCGCGGCGGCGGCCAACCCACCGACGCCTTCGCCGGCTTCTGCGGTGAGCTCGGGCTCGGCTGGGTGATCCTCGCGGCGGGCGATGCCCAGGCCAAGGGCATGCTTGAGCGCCTTCACGACTTCATCGAGCGCAGCTTCGAGCCCGCCCGCGCCTTCGCCGGAGCACTCGACTACCAGCACCAGCTCGACAGCTGGTTCGCAGAGCGCGCCAACCCCCGCACCCACCGGACGCTCCGCGCCGTTCCCGCCGAGCGCCTTGAGGTCGAGCGCGAGCAGATGCGCCCGCTGCCAGAGGCGATGCCCGACGTCGACCGCCGCTTCGTGATCCGGGTTCCCCCGCAGCCCTACCTGCGCTGGGACAACCAACGACTACTCCCTCGATCCGCGCCTGGCCGGGCGCCGAGTCGAGGTCCGCATCTCCCAGTCGAAGATCAGCGCCGTGGCCCTGGACTCCGGTGAGCTGGCTGCCTCCCACCGCCG
>DATAIY010000237.1:0-6633 GCA_036262475.1 Solirubrobacterales bacterium | reverse complement strand
GATTTTGGGACTGCTGGACGACAAGGCGATTCTGATCACTGGTGCGGCGAGCGGGATCGGCCGCGCCACCGCGCAGGAGGCTCACGCCGAGGGCGCGCGGCTGCTGCTGGCCGACGTCAACGACGAGCAGGGCGAGTCGGTCGCCGCCGAGATCGGCGACGGCGCCAGCTACGTCCACTGCGACGTTACCGACGAGGCCTCGGTGCAGGCCGCCGTCGCCGGCGCCGTCTCCGAGCTCGGCCGGCTCGACGGGGCGTTCAACTGTGCCGGCATTCTCGGCAGCCTCGGCAACGTCGGCGACGTCGAGTTCGACGACTGGAAGAAGATTCTCGACGTCGACCTCAACGGCGTCTTCCTCTGCACCAAGCACGAGCTGCGGGTGATGGCCGAGCAGGGCTCGGGCTCGATCCTCAACATGGCATCGGCCGCGGGGCTGATCGGCTGGCCCGCCGCCGCCGGCTACGTCGCCGCCAAGCACGGCGTCGTCGGGCTGACCAAATCGGCGGCGCTCGAGTACGCCGAGCAGGGCATCCGGGTCAACTCGATCTGCCCCTCCTATGTATTGACGCCGATGGTCGAGAAAGACCTCTTCGAGGACGCCCTCGGCAACGACCAGGAGCTGATCGCGGCGGCCCGCGCCAATCACCCGATCGGCCGCTTCGCCGAGGTCGACGAGATCGCCGCCGCGGCCACCTGGCTGCTCTCGGACAAGGCCTCGTTCGTGACCGGGACGGCGATGAGCGTCGATGGGGGATACACGGCGCCGTAGATCGATATTAGGGACCAGCGGGCCCTTCGACTTGCTTGCGGCAAGAGACGGGAATCGTGCTAATCCGGTCTTAATTTAGCTAATCGCGCCTTCTTTTAGTGCGTTTATGGGACGATTAGCACGATGCGCAGCTTTATCGACCTCGACAAGACCTTTGCAAATCAACCCCGCGATCTGGGGGTGGTCCTCGCACGAATCGATACTGGGAAGGGCCAACAACGGCTCTTCGAAGACCGGCTCCCTGAGTTGCTCGGTCAGCTCGCGGTGCATGCCCGGATCGCCTCCATTACCGCATCAAACGCAATCGAGGGCGTCGTGGTGGATAACGAGCGAGCCGAGCAGATCGCCGAGGGGACGCGTCGCTACCGGAATCGCAACGAGCGGGAGTTCGCGGGTTACCGGGACGCCACGGACATGCTCATGCAACTTGACTCATACGAGCCGCTGAGCATCCCATTCGTTCTGCGCTTGCACCGCCTGCTCTTCGATCACACCCGCGGCAACGGCGGCAGTCTGAAGAGCGACCAGAACCTGATCGTCTCCTACGAAGGCGGTCGCAAAGAGGTCGTCTTCACGCCGCCAGCCCCGGAGGAAACCGAATTCCTGCTCAGCGAGCTGCTGGTTCGCTACGACGATGCAAGGCGGGAAGGCCGTACCCATCCCGTCATCCTGATCGCTGCTCTGATCCTTGACTTCCTCGCGGTACACCCCGTTGCCGACGGCAACGGGCGGCTCGCGAGGCTACTCACCACCCACGAGCTATTGGCCCAGGACTACGGCGTCGCACGCTACGTCAGCATCGAGCAGAGGGTCTTCGAATCAAAGAACAGCTACTACGCAAGCCTCCGTGAGTCGCAGCGAAATTGGCACGAGGAAGAACACGATGTCTGGCCTTGGGTCAGCTATCTCTGCCGCATTCTCGCCAGCGCCTACGACGATTTCGAGGGGCGTGTGGCCGCTGCGGGGGAGCAAACCGGCAACAAGCAGGAGAGGGTTCGCGACTACATCCTGAGCCAAGCTCCCACTGATTTCCGCCGGCGTGATGTTGAGCGCGCACTGATCGGCGTCAGCCCGGCGACGATCCGTCTCGTCCTGGCCCAACTTAGAGACGAGGGCAAGATCAGGCCAGAGGGCTCCGGGCGTGGTGCGCGGTGGATGCGTTTGTAGCCGATCGCCGGTAACGGTTCGCTTGAACATTGGTGGTTCTTCCAACCGCGCCGGGCGGCGCGGCCGGGATCTGGCTGGCCATCCAGCAGTATCCGGTGGGAGTTCACGGAGAGCGAGCAGCGGAGGTGTTGAGATGAAGGCAGCGGTCTTCAAGGGCATCGAGGAGATCAAGGTCGAGGACGTTCCCGAGCCCAAGGCGGGTCCGGGGGACATCGTCGTCGAGATCGCCGCCTGCGGGATCTGCGGCTCAGACCTCCACACCTACGCCCACGGCTCCTTCGTCGAACCGGGCCAGATCATGGGTCACGAGTTCGCCGGCAAAATCGTCGAGGCCGGGGCGGAGGTGCGCGACCTCGCCGTCGGCGACCGGGTCACCGGGGTGCCGATCGTCCCCTGCAACGAGTGCGCCCGCTGCGCCGAGGGGCGCTACAACCTCTGCGCCCAGGCCTGGACGAGCGGGATCGCCTACGGCAAACCGGGCGCCTTCGCCGAACGGGTGCTGATCCCCGGCGCGACGCTCGGCGCCAACGTCTTCAAGCTCGACGACAGCATCGACGACGAGGCTGGCGCCACCGTCGAGCCGCTCGCGGTCGCCGTTCACGCGGTCAAGCTCGCCGGTGAGATCGAGGGCGCGACGGCCCTCGTCCTCGGCCTCGGCACGATCGGCCAGCAGGTGGTCCAGGTGCTGCGCGCCAGGGGCGCCCGCCGGATCATCGGCGCCGACCTGGCGCCGCTGCGACTGGCGGCCGCGACCGAGCTCGGCGCCGACGCGATCGACGGCTCCCCCGGGATCGAGGCGGCGCTCGCCGGTGCCCTCACCGAGGGCGAGGAGATCGACATGGTCTTCGAGTGCTCCGGGGTGCCGCCGCTGGCTACGGCCGCGATCGATGTCGTCCGCGCCGGTGGCACGATCGTCGTCGCCGCCCTCTACGACGACGAGATCAGCTTCAACCCGACGATGCTGGTCCAGAAGGAGATCCGCATCCAGGGCACGATCGCCTACACCAGCGAGGACTTCGCCGACGCGGTCGAGCTGCTGCGCAGCCGCGCCGCCCGCGCCGACACCCTGATAACCCAGCGCGAAAGCCTCGACGACATCGAACAGGCCTTCCAGGTTCAGCTCTCCAAGGACCGTTCGCTGAAGGTCCTCGTCAACCCCAACGCCAGCTGACCCGCCGATGGCGGATCGCGACAGCTTCGAGCAGAGCCCCTACGAGCTGCCGCCCGGCTCGACCGAGGTGGTGCTGGTCCGCCACGGCGCCTCCGAGGCCGCCGTCGTCGGCAACAAGTTCCCGCTCGTCGACGGCCACTCCGACCCGGTGCTCTCGGAGCCCGGCAAGTCGCAGGCCGAGAACGTCGCCGCGCGCCTCGTCGGCGAGGATCTCAGCGGGCTCTTCGTCTCGACCCTGCGCCGGACTCAGGAAACCGCCGCGCCCCTGGCCTCCGCCACGGGGCTCGAACCGTCGGTGATTCCGGAGCTGCGCGAGGTCTTCCTCGGCGACTTCGAGGGCGGCGAGTACCGGATCCGCTCCGGCCGCGGTGACCCGATCATCAAACAGGTCTTCGAGGAGGAACGCTGGGATGCGATTCCGGGCGGCGAGTCCTGGGATGACTTCGGCGCCAGGACCAGCGCCGGGATCGCCGAGATCGTCGCGAGCGTCGGGCCGGAGACGACCGCCGTCGCCGTCGTCCACGGCGCCGTGATCGGCCAGCTCTGCCGGCAGGCGACGGAAAGCCGCCCGTTCGCCTTCGTCCATTCCGACAACTGCTCGATCTCGCGGATCGTCGTCTTCGACGACGGCCGCTTGCTGCTGCGGACCTTCAACGACATCTCGCACCTGACCGTCAAAACCGGCCCGGCCGGCTGAGGGGAGACCGATGCCCGCATTCCTCGTTCATGGAAATCCCGACACCGCGCGCCTTTGGGACGGCGTCATCGATCACCTCGAGCCCTACGGCGACGATGTCGTCGCCGCCGAGCTGCCGGGCTTCGCCCAGGCGGCACCGGACGGCTTCCCCTGCACCAAGGAGGCCTACGTCGATTGGATCGTCGAGCACCTGGAGGGCCTCGGCGGCGGCGTCGACCTGGTCGGCCACGACTGGGGCTCGCTGCTGGTACAGCGGGTCGCCTCGGTGCGCCCGGACCTGCTCTCGAGCGTCGCCTGCGGTGGCGCCGCGGTCGACGTCGACTATCCGTGGCACCCGCTGGCCCAGGTCTGGCAGACCCCGGGCGAGGGCGAGAAATACATGGAGGAGGAGCTGACCGCCGAGTTCGGGATCGACCACCTGGTCGAAAACGGGGTCCCGAGGGAGTACGCCGAGCGCAACATGTGGCTGACCCCGCACGGCAAGGACACGATCCTCAAGCTCTACCGCTCGGCAATCGACATCGGCGCCGAATGGCAGCCGGACCTGGAGCGCCTCGAGCTGCCGGCGATGGTGATCTGGGGCCGCACCGACCCCTACGTCCCGCTCGAATTCGGCGAGCGCCTCGCCGCCCGGATGAAGGGCGAGCTGGTGGTACTCGAGTGCGGCCACTGGTGGCCCTTCGAGCGCCCCGCCGAGGCCGCCGAGGCGCTGCTCCGCCATTGGGCTTCGGCCAATGCATGAAGCTCCGCGTTGTGGCATCCACAATCCGCCAGTCGCCTTCCCTTGGCGCGCGTGAGAGGCTGGGCCAATGATTGACCTGGACCTGCTCGCGCTGCACGGACTCGCCGTCAAGAAGGCCGGCAGCCCCGCCGCGGTCGCCGCGATCCTGGGCAGCGAGGAGGATGGCGTCGCCGGCGCGCTCGAGGCCGCCGTCGAGGCCGGTCGCGCCGCCGGCGCCAAGGGAACCTTCATGGTCTCTCCCGCCGGTCGCGAGTGGCTGGACGAGCGCTATTCGGAGGCCTTCGCCGAGTTTCGCGCCGACCCCGACGCGAGCGAGGCATACGAGCGCTTCGAGCGGATCAACCGCCAGCTGCTCGAACTGTTCACCGACTGGCAGATGATCCCCGCCGCGGGCGGCGAGCGGGTTCCCAACGACCACTCTGACGCCGGCTACGACCACGGCATCATCGATCGCCTCGGCGCCCAGCACGAGCGGGCCGAGAAGGTGCTCGATCGCTTCGCCGAGCTGCAGCCGCGGATGTCGGTCTATAGGGAGCGCCTCGACGAGGCCTACGACAGGGTCCTCGCCGGCGACCTCGGTTACGTCAGCGGTGCTCGCATCGACAGCTACCACACGGTCTGGTTCGAGCTCCACGAGGACCTGCTGCGAATGCTTGGCCGGGAACGCGAGGAGGCTCCTTGACCGCGGTCGCCGACCGCATGGTGGTCCTCGACGGAGCCACGGTGCCGAGCCGCGAGATCGTCGGCAACAAGGGTCGCAGCATCGCCGAGATGCTCAGCCTCGGGTTGCCGGTCCCGCCCGCCTTCTGCCTTCCGATCGAGGAGTGCAGGCGCTTCCACGCCGCCGGCGGGGAGCTCGAAGAGGAGGCCTGGAGCTCGGTCCTTACCGGCCTCGCCGGGATCGAGGAAAAGCTCGACCGGCGGCTCGGTGATCCCGAGCGGCCGCTGCTCGTCTCGGTCCGCTCGGGCGCCGCGGTGAGCATGCCCGGGATGATGGACACCGTCCTCAACCTCGGCATCACCTACGAGGTCGAGGCCGCGCTCGGCAAGCTCTCCGGCGACCCGGACTTCGCCCGCGCGACCCACGTCCGCTTCATCCACGAGTTCGGCCACACCGTGCTCGGCGCCGACCTCGAGGAGCCGGCGGCCGACGCCACGCCGGCGGAGGTGCGCGAGGCGGTCCGCCGCGACACCGGCGAGCAGGTCTCGGGTGACCCCCTCGATCAGCTTCGCGCCGTGATCCGCACCGTCTTCGAGTCCTGGTCCTCGCGGCGCGCCAAGACCTACCGCCGCCACTGGGGGATCTCCGACGACGGCGGCACGGCGGTGATCGTCCAGGCGATGGTCTTCGGCAACCTCGGCGAGGAATCGGGGACCGGGGTCCTGTTCAGCCGCAATCCCCTCAGCGGCGACCCCGAGCCCTATGGCGAGTGGCTTGCCGGCGGCCAGGGCGAGGACGTCGTCAGCGGCACCCACGACCCGCTGCCGCTGCAGGCGCTGGCCGAGCAGATGCCCGCCGTTCACGAGCAGCTGCTCGTGGCCAGCCGCCTGCTCGAGCGCGAGCACGGCGACATCCAGGACATCGAGTTCACGGTCGAGCGCGGAGAGCTCTACCTGCTCCAGACCCGCTCGGCGAAGCGCTCGCCGCACGCCGCCGTGCGCTCCGCCGTCGACCTCGCCGACGAGGGCGCGATCGACCACGCCGAGGCGGTTTGCCGTGTCAGCGTCGAGCAGCTCGCGACCGTGCTGGCGCCGCGGCTCTCCGAGGAGGTGGCGGCCGGCGGCGAAGTTCTGGCCCGCGGCATCGCCGCCTGCCCGGGCGTCGCCAGCGGCAGCGCCGTGCCGGACTCCGACGCCGCCGCTGCGGCCGACGGCGACACCGTGCTGGTGCGGCCGACGACCAGCCCCGAGGACGTCAGCGGGATGATCGCCGCGCGCGCCGTGGTCACCGAGCGCGGCGGCTCGACCTCCCACGCCGCCGTCGTCACCCGAGCCCTCGGCCGTCCCAGCGTGGTCGGCAGGATCCCGGCGTAGACGATGCCGGCGGAGCCGTCGACGGTGAGCTCGCGCCCGGCGAGGCCGTCGGT
>DATAIY010000236.1:0-1610 GCA_036262475.1 Solirubrobacterales bacterium | reverse complement strand
GCTGGGTGGTGGAACCCTTGCCTGGGCTACCCTGGCCTGTGCCGCCGCCACTGCCCGTGCTTGGATTGCTGTTCCCCGCCGAAGATGCATTGTTCGACGAAGACCCAGATCCGGCAGTTTCCGAGCCACCGGAGGAGTTCGGAGTCCCGGCGCCGCCGGTGGAAGAGGAGTTGGCCGGGGTGCCGCCGCCGCCGCCGCCGACGTTGCCGCTCTGCACCGGGGGCGTCTTGTGCCCTTCGACCGTCGGGACTTCGGTTTCGTACTCGGGCACTTCGGATCCAGCCTGAGCAAGGACCGGAAAGCTAGCCAATGCCAGCAGAGCAAGCACTGACAGAAGCGCGAAAGAGGGTCGGGCCGAGCTACGGCGGGGGCGGAGCCGATGCATTCCGCGCAAGGTTAGAGGAATCAGCGGCGTTGATCGTTCCGCTCGTTTTGATCCTTGGCCTGGCCCTCGCCGGAGGGGGATTCGACCTGGCCCCGCGGCACGTCGCAGGCCTCGCCGTATGGCTGATCGTGGTCTGCCTGCTGGCCTTCGGAGCGGCTGGTCGAGTTGCGCTCGGGCGGCCCTTCTACTGGGCGAGTGGGCTGATCGGTGGTCTTGCGCTTTGGTCTGCAATCTCATCTCTCTGGTCCGGGTCGATTGAGCTGAGCGTGATCGAGGCCGACCGCGTCCTGGTTTACCTCGGGTTCTTCCTTGCCGCATTCCTTATCGCCCAAACCGACCAAAGGCGCCAACGATTCGCTGAAGGTCTGGCAATTTCCCTCGTTGCGGTCGCTTTTCTCGCTCTTGCCAGCCGCCTCCTCCCCCATGTCCTCACCGTGGGCGAACTCGGAAACGGTCCCCGGCTCCGCTATCCGCTCGGCTACTGGAACGCAGACGGGATCGTCTTCGGCATCGCCGCCGCGCTGGCGCTCTGGATGAGCCGCCGCTCGCTGACCGCGTGGCTGCGCTGGGTCGCTGTCGCCTCGCTGCCGGCGGTGCTGCTCGCCCTCTACCTCACCTACTCGCGCGGCGGCCTGCTCGCATTGCTGGTCGCCTGCGGCTGCCTGCTAGTCCTCTCCCACGACCGCCTCTGGCTGCTGGCCACCCTGGCGATCGGGGCACTGGGGGCGATGCCGGCGGTGATCGCGGTGCAGGCGCGGAGCAGCCTCGCCGAAAACATCGCCAACCAGGCCACGGTCGACCAGGGCGTGACGGTCCTGCTCCTGCTCATCGCCGGAACGGCGCTGGCGCTGGGGCTGTTCGTGGGCCTGCGCCGCCTCGAGCGCAGGGGCGGGGGGAAAACCGGACGGATGATCGAGCTCTCGCGCAACCCGAGGGTGCTGAAGCGGATCGCGCTGGTTGCGGCGCTGGTCGCGATTGGCGCCGCGATCGCCGTCGGCGGTCGCGCCTGGAACCAGTTCTCCAGCCCCGACCTGCAGTTCCCGACCAATCCCGAAGAACACTTCGGCCAGCTTTCCGGCGCCGGTCGCTACGAGTTCTGGCGAGTCGCGGTCGAAGCCTTCGGCGAAGAGCCGCTGGCCGGCCACGGCGCCGGCACCTACCAGTTCTCCTGGGACCAACTGCGGACGCTCTCGATGCCGGTCCACGACGCCCACTCGCTCTATCT
>DATAIY010000235.1:0-1536 GCA_036262475.1 Solirubrobacterales bacterium | reverse complement strand
CAGCGACCAGCTGCTCGGCTCGACCACCCACATCTCGGTGCTCGACGGCGACGGGGTGTGCGCATGCGTCACCTGCTCCAACGGCTCCGGTTCCGGAGTACTGGTGCCGGGTACCGGCGTCATCCTCAACAATATGCTCGGCGAGGAGGACCTCAACCCGCAGGGTTTCCACCGGATCCCCCCCGGCCGCCGGGTCCCCTCGATGATGGCTCCGACGATCGTCCTGCGCGGCGGCGAAATCGAGCTCGGTGTCGGCAGCGCCGGCTCCAACCGCATCCGCTCGGCGATCCTGCAGACCGTCGTCCGCGCGGTCGAGCAGGGGATGACGGTGGCGGCGGCAATCGAGGCGCCGCGGCTGCACTTCGAGCAGGGCGTCGTCCAGGCCGAGCCCGGCATCGACGAGGCGGCGCTGGCACGCCTGCAAGCGGGCGGCGTCGGCGTCGCCCGCCGCCCGGAGATCAACCTCTTCTTCGGCGGCGTACAGGCGGTCGCGCGCGATCCTCGGAGCGGTGCCCTCAGCGGTGGCGGCGATCCCCGCCGCGGCGGTGCCGTCGCCTACGCCGATTAGGCGAGAATGCGCCGGTGGCCGCGCCTGCAGAGATTGACTTCGCGGCCGAGGGCCTGCTCGACGATCTGGAGGGCCTAGCGCGCGAGGCGCGGTTGGCGTTGCTTGAGCAGCTGGCCGCCGACGGCGTGACCCTGGAGGAGCTCCGCGCCGCCGTCGCGGCCGGCCGGCTCACCCTGCTCCCGGTCGAGCGAGCCCTGGCCGGAGACGGGCCCCGCTATACGCCACGCCAGATCGCCGAGATTTCGAGGCTCGACCTCGACCTGCTGCTGCGCTTCGGCGCCGCCCTCGGGGTCCCCTACGGAGATCCCGACGAGCCCGGCGGCACCGAGGCCGATCTCGAAGCCGCCCACCGGGCAAGGGCGCTTTTCGACGCCGGCCTGCCCGAGGACGGGATGCTGCAGGTGGCACGGACGATCGGAATGGGGACGTCCCGGATCGCGGAAGCCAACCGCGAGTTGATAATCCGCACGCTGACCCAGCCGGGCGATACCGAGCGGGACGTCGCCAACGGCTTCGCCGCCGCCGCTGAGCACATGCTGCCCCTGGTCGGCCCGACGCTCGTCTATGCCTTCCAGGCGAACCTGCTGGAGCAGGTCCGGCGCGACGTGATCGCCGCCGCCGACCTCGCCTCGGGAGAGATTGGCGGTGCCATCGACCTGACCGTCTGCTTTGCCGACCTGGTCGAGTTCACCCGCCTCGGCGAGGAGATCGCTCCCGAGGAGCTGGGAATGGTCGCCGGGCGCCTGGAGGAGATGGCGACCGCGGTGGCCGAGTCGCCGGTGCGACTGGTGAAGACGATCGGTGACGCGGCGATGCTCGTCTGCGCCGATGCCGCGCCGCTGCTCGAGGCGGCGCTCGCCCTGATCGCCGCGGCGGAGGCCGAAGGCGATCAGTTCCCGTTACTGCGAGCCGGCCTCGCCTCCGGGCCGACGCTGCCGCAGTCTGGCGATTACTACGGACGCTCGGTC
>DATAIY010000234.1:0-1904 GCA_036262475.1 Solirubrobacterales bacterium | reverse complement strand
GGTCTCGGTCTCGACGCCGAAGGCAAAGAGGGCGCCGACCAGAGGCTCGAGCTCGGCAGCATCGCCGAGCATCTGGGTGGCGAGGATCGGGGTGATGTTCTGCGAGCGACCGAGGCGGCTGATCCGCTCCAAGAGCGCCCGACCCTGCGTATCGGACATCAGTGCCCAGGCCTCATCCATCGCCAGCACCGAATGCCGGGTGGTGTCAGAAGCGCACAATCGCAGCGCATAGGCGGCCAGCAGGCGCAGCACCGCGAGGCTGGTGCGCTCCTCCTCGAGCAGCTCGGCACGGGCGGTGCCAGCGAGTGGCAGGGTCAGGTTCTTGATCCGCAGAGAGACGACCTGGGCATCGCCGACAGCGGCAATCTCCTCGCCCCCACGCCCGAGACCAAGCTTGGCGAGGCCGCCGCGGCCGTGAACCTCGATCGCGCGCGCGGCCTCGATCGCCTCGGCGCTCTCGGTGCCACTCATTCGCGCCAGCACGTCGCCGCAACAGCTGGCTCCCGCGGCGGCGGCCTCGGAGATCGCCAGCCGTAGCTGCGTCTGCCACTCGGGCCTGACCGGCGCCGGCAGGATCGAGATGAGGAAGTTGTAGGCGAGGTCCTCACGCGTCTCCTGCGAGCCGACCCGCATCGGGTCGAGCAGACCGCGGTAGCGCTCGGAGCCGGAGAGCTCGATCGTCTCGATCCGGCCCTCGATCCCGGGCAGCGCCTCGAGTCGATGATCGCCCTTGGGATCGATGTCGACAATCGGACCCGAGCCCTGCAGGAAGGCCTGCCAGACCGCGAGCTCGAGCCAGATTGTCTTGCCAGAGCCGAGGCTGCCGGCGAGCAGGCAGGTCGGCGGCCGGCTGGTCTGACAGGCCTCGGCGAGGTCGAACTGGACCGGCGAGCGCGAGCCGGTCAGCGTGTAGCCGATGTAGGGGCCGATCCGCGAGCCGGCGTGGCTGATCGCGTGCGGGACCATCGCCCCCAGCTGATCGGGGAGCAGGTGCTCCTTGTACTCGGGCAGCGGGAAGGTGCTCGCCGGCAGCGAGGCCAGAAAGAGGCGGTGTTGCTCACCGCCGGGGCGGTGCAGCTGCACCCGCCCGTAGGACTCGCGCAGGCGCTCGACCCGCTCCTCGAGCTGGCGCTCATCACGACCGGCGACGGAGAGCAAGAGCGCCGAGCGCAGCAGCGGCGGCCGATCGCCGCCGCCGAGGACGGCCTCGAGTTCGCGGGCGAGCTGCGGCCGCTCAGCACCCTCAACCGAGGGGCCATGATCGCCGGCCGATTCCTCGCGAGCAATCTGATCAGCGTCGACCTTGCGTTTGGCAAGGAGGCGACGGGCATCGCGGTTGGCGACGAACTCGACCGAAAGGGTGGCGTCGACACCGAAGCCGAGCTCCAGCGGGGTGAACATCAACTCGGCGCTCGGCCCGGGGACAACCGCCTCCTCGGGCATCGCGCCAAGGACGAGCTGAGCCTGGTGAGCGCGGCCGCGCTCGGAATCGATCAGCAGCGAGCGACGCTCGACCGTGACCCGGCTCTCGTGCAGTCGCAGCAGGTCATAGCCGTAGGGCTCGAAGCGCTCCTCGCCGCCGGGGTCGAGGAAGCTGAGCGCCTGCGGGGCGAAGTTCTCGTCGGCGTCGGGCTCGCCGAGACCGCGGGTGTAGGCGCGGCGGATCAGACCGGCGAGGCGCTGTGGGCCGACGCGCGAGCACTCGAGGTAGCCGAGCACCCGCTCGAAGACGGCCTCCTCGGCGGCGCGAAGGGCGGCGAGATGTGAGCGGCCGATTCCCTGAGGTTGTTCGAAGCCGACCTGATCGGCGAGAAGGCGCCAGACGGTGGTGGCGCCGTCGAACAGACCGCCGAATGGACTGGCGCCGGCGGTCGGACCGAGGCGGACGGCGAGGTAGATCTCGG
>DATAIY010000233.1:0-2234 GCA_036262475.1 Solirubrobacterales bacterium | reverse complement strand
GTCAGGGGCAGGAGCCCGGTCGATTCCCGCGAGGCGACATAGAGGCCACCGCCGACGGCGCCGAACCCCATCGCCGCGGTCATGAAGCCGAAGGTCTCGGCGCCGCCATGGAGGGTGACGCGGGCGAAGAGCGGCAGCACGACCTGGAACTCGTAGGCGAAGTCCCGATCAGCGCCATCATCAACAGCGGCACCAGCAGCCCCGCCGTTCGCCGCACGTAGCGAAACCCGGCACGCAGCTGTCCCCGCCGGCGCGGCACCGGCTCGCTCGGGCGCAGCTCGCCGACCCGCATCAGCGCCAGTGCGACTAGAACCGCGATGAAGCTCGCCGAATTGATCAGGAAGCAGATCCCGACCCCGACCGTCGCGATCAGACCACCGGCGATCGCCGGGCCGAGTGCCCGCGAGGCGTTGACCATCGCGCTGTTGAGGCTGACCGCGGTCTGCAGGCGGCTGCCGCCGACCATCTCCGTCACGAAGGCCTGGCGGGCAGGATTGTCGAGTGAGTTGACGCAGCCGAACAGCACGGCAAAGACGAAGACCATCCACAGTTGCGTCACGCCGGTGACGGTCAGCACCCCCAGCGCCAGGGCTAGCAGCCTGAGCGCCAGTTGGGTGCCGAGCAGCAGGCGATGCTTACCGAGTCGGTCGACGACCAGCCCCGCATAGGCGCCCAGCAGCAGGACCGGCAGGAACTGGACCGCCACCACGACCCCGAGCAGGGTGCCCGAGCCGCTCAGCTCCAGCACCAGCCAGATCAACCCCACCGACTGCATCCAGGTGCCGACCAGGCTGATCGCCTGGCCGGTGAAGTAGAGGCGGAAGTTGCGGACGCGAAGAGCGGCAAACAGCCGCGTCAGTCGATCGCCATCTCCGCCGCCGGACCTTGCTCCCTGTGAAGCCGCATCTCCCATGCAGCCACCTTCGCAGGGAGAAGCATTCCCTTTCTCGGGGCTGCCGGCGTCCCCCTGCACTCGACGAGCGTGGAAGGATGCAGCCCATACTCCGGAGTCGAGTTTGCCGGAGAGACTCTGGGGCCCTCCCAAGTCACGCACTCCCCCTCCCCAACGACCCACCTGCCAATTCGCGCCGCGCGCCCAGGCGGTCAAGGGCGCCCTGCGCCCGACCCCCGCCAGGCGGTTGACAGCCGGAGGCGCGGCGCCGTAATCGCCGGCAGTCGAGGAGGCAAACTTTGCCGAGGGGCCTGGCGCCACCACAGCGCCCAACGGGGTATCGGCGCGCGTCGGCAATCCCCGCCATGCTGGACCCGCCCATGTCCGGACGCCGCCTCTGCACCTATCTCATCGCCCTGGTCGCGCTGGCGGTCGCGAGCGGCTGCGGTTCGGGCCGATCGTCGACTCACTCCTCGCCCCAGCCACAGGCCAGCTCCTCCAGTGCGACGCCGATCACCGCCACCGCGCTCATACATCGCGCGCCTGGCGCGCACGGTCGCGAGCCGGGGCTACCGAGCCCCCCGGCGGCGGGCGTCTGTGGACGGCCCTCGACCGCGCTCGTGACCATCGAGCTGTTCCCAGACCTACCGTCGCCGCGCTGCGTTGAGGTGACGGGCGCCGAGCGGCTGCGCCTGGTCAACCGCAGCGGCGCCTACGGCCAGCAGCCGGCGCTGGTCTCGGTCAGGTTCGCCGGCTTCGCGGCGAAGATCCGAGCGAACCAGGCGGTGGTCTTCGCGGAGCCCTTCGGCGACTACCTGCGGCCGGGAACCCACTCGGTGGAAGTCAGTGGCGCTCCGGGGCCGGTTTCCCTGCGGCTCCTGCGCTAGGCGTCGCTCAGGTCCGGGATCGCGATCGAGCCATCCGCGGCCAGAGGAAAGCCCGGGTTGTGGGCGATCTCCCAGACGTGGCGGTCGAGGTCGGTGAACTAGCCGCAGTAGCCGCCAAGAAGGTCTCGGCCGCGGGCCTGGTGACAGCGGCCCCCGCCCGCTCGGCCGCGGCGATGATCTCCTCGACCTCAACCGCGGAGCGGAGGTTGTGGGCGAGGGCGATGCCGCCGAAGCCGAGGGTCCCCTCGTCGGGGATGGCGCCGTCTGCGGCGAGCTTTTCACGGCTCCAGAGGACCAGCGCAAGGCCGCTGGCCTCGATGAAGACGGCTTCCTCCACTTCCTGTCCCGTCCAGCCCTGCTGCGCATAGAACGCGCGGGCGCGCTGCAGGCTGGCGACGCCGAGCGTGATCGGACTCAGGCGCTGCTCCATTGTCCGAGGCTATCCGACGCCGGAG
>DATAIY010000232.1:0-5921 GCA_036262475.1 Solirubrobacterales bacterium | reverse complement strand
GCAATCGTCGAATAGGCAGACCAGCCCCAAGCATGAGAGGCGCACCAGGCCCACCACTTTGGTTGAACAGGCCAACTGCCCGGATCAGATTGCCGTTGCTCGAATTCAGCCGAAATCCACTCGGGGCCGGGAGCGTGCCCGCCGAGACGGGAAGCACGACTGCCACCAAGACGAAAGGAAGCCCGCGGCTGTGGTCAGTCCCGCGGTCAGCTTTCGCCGCGGCGCAGCCCTGCTCCAGTGGCCTCTCCTACTCGACCAGACTCGATGCGGTCGCGGGTTCGCCGCGCGCGAGCGCCGTACCCGCCGTCAACCGAGGGCCAAAGACGGGCCGGCGCCCCGAATCTGATTCGATAGCCGCCATGGCCGTCAGCGCCCAGTACAGCGTCACGATTCGGGTCGAGCTCGATGCTCGGCAGGAGCCCCTGGGCAAACTGACCGCGGCGATCGCCGAGGCGGGTGGGCAGCTGCAGGGAGTCGACCTGGTTCCCGGCGCCGGCGACGAGGGGAAGCGGGTCCGCGAGTTCACGATCGATGCCGCCGACCGCGACCACTGGGAGCGGATCCTGCGGGCGATCGGTTCGACCCGCGGTGCCCGGGTGCTCGACTACGTCGACCGCACGATGCAGATGCACCGAGGCGGCAAGATCGAGATCCACAACAAGTACCCGCTGAAGACGCGCGACGACCTCTCGATGGCCTATACGCCCGGGGTTGCCAGGGTCTGCATGGACATCCACGCCGACCGCGCCAAGGCCTTCGAGTACACGATCAAGAAGAACACCGTCGCGGTCGTCTCCGACGGCAGCGCCGTGCTCGGGTTGGGCAACATCGGCCCGGAGGCGGCGATGCCGGTGATGGAGGGCAAGTGCATGCTGTTCAAAGAGTTCGCCGATGTCGATGCCTTCCCGATCTGCCTCGACACCCAGGACCCCGACGAGATCGTCCGCGCCGTCGAGTTGATGGCCCCGACCTTCGGCGGGGTCAACCTCGAGGACATCTCCGCCCCGCGCTGCTTCGAGATCGAAGACCGGCTGAAGGGGTCGCTCGACATTCCCGTCTTCCACGACGACCAGCACGGGACCGCGGTGGTGACGATGGCGGCGATCTTCAACGCGCTGAAGATCGTCGGCAAGCCGATCGAGGAACTGCGGGTGCTGGTGGTTGGTCTCGGCGCCGCCGGGGTGGCGGTGACGAAGATGATGCTCGCCTCCGGCGTCACCCACATAGTCGGCTGCGACCGCCAGGGCGCGCTCTCGACCGAGCGCGAGGACTACCTGGCGGGCGAGATGAACTCGACCAAGCGCTGGTACGCGGAGATCTCCAATCCCGAAAAGGTCAGCGGCCAGCCCGCCGACGCGATCGAGGGCATGGACATCTTCGTCGGCCTCTCCGGGCCGGGAATCATCGAGGCCGAGGCGCTGGGCAAGATGAACGACGATGCGATCGTCTTCGCGATGGCCAACCCGACCCCCGAGGTGATGCCAGAGGACGCCGCTCCCTACGTGCGGATCATGGCCACCGGTCGCTCCGACTACCCGAACCAGATCAACAACGTGCTCTGCTTCCCGGGGATCTTCCGCGGCGCTCTCGATGCCGGTGCCCCACGCATCACCGAGGAGATGAAGCTGGCCGCCGCCAAGGGCATCGCCGAAGCCGTCGATGACGACGATCTGGCCGAGGACTACATCATCCCCAGCGTCTTCAACCGCGATGTGGCCCCGGCCGTCGCCCGCGCGGTGGTCGAGGAGGCAAAGAGGGCCGGGATCGCCCGCTTCAACGACGAGACCGGGACCTTCGCCACGGTCGAGGTCAAGCAGTGAGAGGCCGGGCGCCGGCGCTGTGAAGGTACTCGTCAGCGGAGCCAGCGGCCTGATCGGCTCGGCGCTGTGTGACTCCCTGCTCGCGAGGGGCGACGAGGTCATCGGCCTCAGCCGCGACCCGGACAAGGCTCGCGCCAACAGCCCGAAGGTCACCTGGCACCCGTGGGAGCCGACCCTCGAACGACCGCCCGCCGCTGCCTTCGAGAGCGTCGACGGAGTGATCCACCTACTCGGCGAGAAGATCAACCAGCGCTGGACCGACGAGGCGAAGCAGAAGATCATGGAGACCCGGCGCACCGGCACCCACAACCTGGTGGGGACGATCGCCGGCCTGGAGAAACGCCCGTCAGTGCTGGTCAGCCAGTCCGCGGTCGGCTACTACGGCGACCGCGGCGATGAAATCGTCGACGAGTCGACGGGGCCCGGAGACAGCTTCGACTCGGAGGTGACGCAGGAGTGGGAGAAAGCGGCCCACGAGATCGGTGCCAGCGGCGTGCGGCTGGTGATCGTCCGCACCGGCCAGGTCCTCGACGCCGGCGGCGGCATGCTGGCAGAGTTGCTGACGCCGTTCAAGCTCGGCGTCGGCGGCCCGCTCGCCGGTGGCGGGCAATACCTCTCCTGGATCCACATCGACGATGAGGTCGGGATCCTGCTCTGGGCGCTGGAGAACCCGGCGGTGAGCGGAGTCCTCAACGCGACCGCGCCGGACCCGGCCACCAACCGGGACTTCTCCAAGGCACTCGGCCGCGCCCTCGGCCGGCCGGCGATCGTCCCCGTCCCCGGCCTCGTCCTCGACCTCAAGTTCGGCAGCGAGTTCGGCGCCGTTCTCAGGGGCGGCCAGCGCGCGGTGCCACGCCGGGCGCTCGATCTCGGTTATGAGTTCCGCCACCCTGAATTGGATGAGGCTCTGCAGGACCTGCTCTAGCGTCCGCCGGCGTTGTTGAACACCGCCTCCCGCGGCGCTTCTGAGCCGGCGCCGTCGATGGCCCGCAGGATCTGACCCATCGCCGCCGCCCCGCGATATCCGGCGATCTCGGCCACTTCCGCCGCTTCGACAATCGGGCGCGACTGCCGCCTCGCCCCCCGGTCGGGCTCGCCGATGTAGGCGACGGCCGTCGAGTCCTCTACCGCCCGCCGCGCATCGGCCCCCACCCGCGCCAGCGTCCAGCCGCCGCCGGGACCGCTGGCGTCGAGGCAGACGACGCGGACCCTGACGTCACCGGCAACACCGCCGGCGCGCGCCACTTCCTCGCGCGCCCCCGCGCAGAGCCCCCGCCCGGCTTTCCCTTCTGGCCCGCGCATTGGCGCGCTCACGTAGACCGAGACCGTGGCGCCGCTGGAGACACCGGCGCCGCCGCAGCCGGCAATCAGGACGCCGAGCGCACAGGCGATCAGGGCTGCTGGGACGCGGCGCACGGACGGCGATCATAGACTCCCGCCCTATGCGAATCGGAGTCCTCACTGCCGGTGGCGACTGCCCGGGTCTGAACGCGGCGATCCGCGCCGTCGCCCGCTCGGCGATGCAGCGCGGCGACGAGGCGATCGGGATCCGCCGCGGCTACCGCGGCCTGGCCGAGAACGACTACATGGCGCTCGACATGCGCACCGTCTCCGGCATCCTCCACCTCGGCGGGACCATCCTCAGCACTTCCAGCTTCGAGCCGATCCGGGAAAACGCGGTCGAGAGAGTCGAGCGCGCCTTCACCGAGCAGCGCCTCGACGCCGTCGTCGCGATCGGCGGCGAGCACACGATGGGGATCACCGGTCAGCTCCACGCCGATTACGGCCTGCCCCTGGTCGGTGTGCCGAAGACGATCGACAACGACGTCGGCGGCACTGATTTCACCTTCGGCTTCGACACGGCGGTGCAGATCGTCACCGACGCGATCGACCGCCTCCATACCACGGCCCAGTCCCACGACCGGATCATGGTGGTCGAGGTGATGGGCCGCAACACCGGCTGGATCGCGGCCTACTCGGGTCTGGCCGGGGGCGCCGACGGGATCGTCATCCCCGAGACGACCACCACCGTCGAGGAAGTGGCTGCGGGCGTCCTGCAACGCCACGACCGCGGCAAGGACTTCTCGATCATCGTCGTCGCCGAGGGCGCCAAGCTCGCCTTCGCCAGCGGCGAAGAACGGCTGATTCAGCCGATCAAGGACACCGACGAGTACGGCTATCCACGGCTCGGAGGGATCGGCGCCGCGCTGGCCACCGAGCTGGAGACCCGCACCGGCTATGAGACCCGGGTCACCGTGCTGGGCCACGTCCAGCGCGGCGGCACCCCGACTTCCACCGACCGCATCCTCGCGACCAGGTTCGGCGCCCACGCCTACGAGCTCGCCAAAGCAGGCGACTTCGGCAAGATGGCGGCGATCCACGGCACCGAGATGGTCGGGATCCCGCTCGAGGAAGCGATCAAGGTCAAGCGGGTCGACCTCGACATCCTGGAGATTGCCAGGCGCTTCTACACCTGAGAGGCTGACCTAGATGAGCGACGCACCCGATTTCGGAGCAGTTACCCAGATGCAGCAGCAGACCTGGTCGGAGGGGGACTTCGCGATGATCGCGAGCCTCGTCGTCAACGCCGCCGAGGCCCTCACCGAGGCGCTCGAGATCGTCCCCGACGAGCGGGTGCTGGACGTCGCCTGCGGCAGCGGCAACGGCGCCATCGCCGCGGCGCGGCGCGCCTGGGGCAACACCGTCGGCGCCGATTTCGTCCCGGCCCTGCTCGAGCGCGGCCGCGAGCGGGCGGCGGCGGAGCGACTGGACGTCGAGTTCGTCGAGGCCGACGCCCAGGATCTGCCCTTCGAGGACGCCAGCTTCGACGTCGCGATGTCGATCTTCGGCGCCATGTTCGCCCCCGACCAGGAGCGCACCGCGGCCGAGCTGCTGCGCGTGGTCAAGCCCGGCGGCCGGATCGGGATGGCCAACTGGACTCCCGACGGCGGCGTCGGGGCGATGTTCATGACGATCGCCAAGCACGTCGGCGGCCTGCCTCCCGGGGTGATGCCGCCGCCGCTGTGGGGCACCGAGGAGCGGCTGCGCGAGCTGTTCGGGGACGGCGTCTCCGAGCTGCGGGTCGAAAAGCGCAAGTCGCGCCAGGTCTTCCGCTCCCCCGATCACTACCTCGAGTTCTTCCGCGCCTACTTCGGCCCGATCAAAACCGCCTTCGAGCGGGTCGGCGCCGACGGCGAGGAGGCGCTGACCGCGGATCTCCGCTCCTACCTGGAAGAGGCCAACACGGCCGGCGAACGGGCGCTGGTGATCGAGCCGGAATACCTGCAGGTCATTGCGACCCGGACCTAACCCCTGCTCGGAGCGTCAGGACTTGGGCTGGGCGACGCGGATCACGGCGCCGATCAAGACGATGCCGAAGAAGACGAGGCCGGCGACCCCGCCGCCCTGTCCCAGCCACCCATAGACGACGACCATCGCGGCGAGGGCGAGAAATAGGCTTACGACGATTCCCATACGGAGGCAATCCTACCCGGCGAGGGCGACGCGCGCCTCGCTGAGGAAGCCGGCGACGGCATCGGCGGCGGCCTGCGGCGAGCCGGCCTCGGCGGCGGCGCGGACGAGACGGCTGCCGACGATGACGCCGTCGGCAATCCGGCCGACCTCCGCGGCCTGGGCGGCGGTCCCGATCCCGAAACCGACCGCGACCGGCGTCACCGCGTCGGCCTTGGTCGCCTCGACCAGCGCGGCCAGGGAGGCCGGGACCTCGGCCCGCTCGCCGGTCGTTCCAACCGTGGAGACGACGTAGACGAAGCCGTGAGCGACCGCGCAGATCCGCGCCCGGCGCTCTGGGGGCGTAGTCGGTGCGACCAGCGGCACCAGGGCCAGACCCGCGGCGTTGAAGGCGTCGCGGACGTCCTCTGCCTCGCCCAGCGGCAGGTCGGGGATGATCGCCCCGGCGGCGCCGGCGGCGAGCGCCAGACGCGCGAACTCGGTCGCGCCGCCGTGCGCGAGGACCATGTTCGCGTAGACCATCAGCACGACCGGGATCCGCTCCGAGACCGAACGGCAGACCTCGAGCGTGCTCGCCAGGGTCGCACCCGCCTCCAGGGCCGCGGTGGCGGCAGCGTGGATCGTCGGCCC
>DATAIY010000231.1:0-2346 GCA_036262475.1 Solirubrobacterales bacterium | reverse complement strand
CCGAAGGACAAGGAGTTGGCTTCACACTGCACCTCCAGGGGTGTTTGCGAGGGGAGTTTCGGCTGGCCGGCGGGTCTTGGGCGGCCGGCCGGTCTACTGCTCGAGCCAGGGCTCGAGTTGACGCTGCGCGGAGCGGTAGCGGCGGTCACCACCGAAAACCACCCGGAGGCGGATGTCCAAGCGGTCCTGTTCAACCCGGTTGCGCAGCTCGGATCGGTTGATCACCGGCCAGGCGCCGGGGTCGGTGTCCGTGACGGGCGGGGGAGCCGCCAGCGCGGTCCACGCTGCGGCCACCAGGTTAGGGTCACCCCGGCGCCGGGCGGCGTGGTGCACGTCCGCGGCCCGCAGCACTATTGCACGCCGATCCAGGAGCGCGTACTCCGCTAACACCTGGGCGTCTTCGACCTGCTCACGCAACCGGCGCCGGGCGGACGCGGTGACCGGGGTGTCCGGCAGCCTGGTGATCGCCGCCCACAGCGCCTGCTCGGCGGCCTGGTAGGGCTCGATCCGGTAGAAGAGAGCGAGGACCGCGTAGTCGGGCCACCGCCGCACCACGGCCGCTGTCCGCCAGTGCCGGCACGGGCGCCACCGAAGCAGGCGCGCTAGCTGTGCGCGCGCTGCCTCAACTTGCTCATCGTGCGCGGCCCAGGCAAGGTGCGGCTCGGCTGGGTCCTCAGCCGTGGCGAGCAGCGCTGCCCGCAGCTGCTCAGCTGCGTTGCGCACCACCAGCAGCTGGTCGCGTACCCGTGCGTTCACAGCCTCGTCCTCGTTCTTGAATGTCACCGGAGGTGCTGCCGAGCGGCTCAGCAGCGCGTCACTGTTGAGTCTCAGGAGTGCCGGGCCTGCAAGGCCGGCCAGCCAGCAACTACCAGCGCTGTCCGTGCAATGCCGAGCAGCGGTCCAAATGGCAACGCGAAACCGATCCAGAATGCGAACTCGAATGGCAGGAGCGCGAGCGCAACAACTGCGCCGGATCGCCGGCGTCTCCACAGGAGCCACCCGGCGACGGCTTCAGCTGCGCATACCCCTAGGAACGCGACGAGCAAAGGGGTTGAGGTGTTGATTCCGACCTCGGTGAAGGGCCCATCGCCGTATGTCGGGTAACCGAAAAAGACCCAGACGTGGCCCGTGCTCGAGAAGTGCCGGATCGCGTACACATCTGGAAGTCCAAACCCGAGCCCTGCGGCAAGACTGCACGCTGATGCGACTCTTAGGCAGATCAATCGCCAGAGCGCAGCATCGCGACCGCCTTCCCTTGCGGAGTGCTCCGATGAGCTGCTCATGGCGCGGCGCACGCGTGATGCGACCAGTTCACGTACACGTCTGAACTCCGATCGTCGTCCAAGGTCAGTTTCTCTTGAGAAGCGCGGCACTCGGGCATTGGGCAGACCGGCAATCCGCGGTCGCACATCATCCGAGCTCATATTCTGCTCGCGAAACCGACACGAACCATTCCCAATTGGAGGGGCGGTATTTGAGCAAACGAGCAAAGTCGCTCAAATAGGCTGCATCTCGACAGTAGCCGGTGTCCGCCACAGCAACGCCAGCCCCGTCGCGTGACGTTTCCGTTACGCCCAACCCACGTCCTGCTTCGCATGCGGGCAGCCCCTGCCGCCCGGCCGGCCCCGGCGCTACTGCAACCCGGCGGCGAACGCGCCGCCCGGCTCGAGGCTCTCACCCGCATGTTCCGAACCGGTCTCACCACCGAGGCCATCGCCGTCCGCACCGGGTTGTCAACCCGAACGCTCGACCGGCTCCGCGTTGCCGTCGACAACCCGTCACCCTGATGAGCGAGAACGGCGCGCGCAAGGTCAGAGAATGCGACCAGCGCAGCCTGGCCGAGCAATGGTGCTACGACTGCCAGCAGCCAAGCACCCGGCTCGGCCCAGGCGGCCCGTGTCCATGCTGCGACGAGGGCGATTCAAGGTGAAGCCAATGCCCCGCAGCGACATCACGTCCACCGGAATCATGCCGATCAATCGAGCTCAGGCCGGCAATGCAACTACCGTCAGCACCACCCCAACAGCGGCCAGAAGACCGCATAACCATGTGTCCGGCGAATAGGGGAACCTCAGTTCCTTGACTTTGGTGGGTGGTGTTGTTACTTTGGCGCACATGAGTCCAATGCGCATCGCAGGTCTGGTAATGATCGGCCTC
Organism: Solirubrobacterales bacterium; assembly: GCA_036262475.1. Lineage (GTDB taxonomy): Bacteria > Actinomycetota > Thermoleophilia > Solirubrobacterales > 70-9 > VAYN01. The sequence continues at coordinate 189 of DATAIY010000231.1, read as the reverse complement.
GGGATCGGTTTGTTAATCGTTGGCTTCGCTACCTCAATTGACCTTCTCGGGTTCCTTTTCATGATTTCCGTGCTCGTGGGCGTCGCATTAGTGGGTGCGGACTTTGTCATGCGGAGGCGCAAGCGGACCGTTATTTGACCGCGAGCCGCTCTTCCTTCGTCTAGTGATCTCCGGAATCCGCGTGAAACA
>DATAIY010000230.1:0-9391 GCA_036262475.1 Solirubrobacterales bacterium | reverse complement strand
AGATCGAGCAGGAAGTCCCCGCCGATCTGGACATTCACCTGATCCTCGACAACTACGCCACCCACAAGACACCGCAGGTCAAGCGCTGGCTCGCCGCCCACCCTCGCTTCCACCTGCACTTCACCCCCACCGGCGCCAGCTGGATCAACCTGGTCGAGCGCTGGTTCGCCGAGCTGAGCGCTCGCAAGCTGCGGCGCGGCACCCACCGCTCCGTCGCCGAGCTGAACGCCGACATCGAGGACTGGGTCGAGCACTGGAACGAGGACCCCAGGCCCTACGTCTGGGTCAAGAGCGCCGATGAGATCCTCAGCACCCTTGCCGGATACTGCAATGCAATCAATGCTTCAGGCGACTAGATTGAATTTGCCGAAAAAGTACAAGCCGCCGGCAGGGGTACCGGACTCCCTCGCCCAGACCATCGACAGGGACCGTTGAATATCGATAGCTGGCTAGGGAGCGTGGCCGGGTGGACCGCTCGTCACGCTCGGGTGGTGCTGGTCGTCGGGATCGCGCTGGCGCTGGCGGCGGTGTTGGGGGCTACTCGGATTCCGACGGATGCGGGGGTCGGGACGCTGGTGGACACCGACACCTCCACCTACGAGGCGACCCAGCAGGTGCGCGACGCCTTCGGGGAAGAACCGGTGGTGGTGTTGGCGCAGGGCGACCTTCAGCGGCTGGTCCTCACCAATAACATCTTCCGTCTGCTGCGGCTCGAGGGGTGCCTTTCGGGCAAGGTCCCGAAAGGGGCGAAGCCGCTGCCGGGGCCTTGCACGGAACTGGCCGAACTCGACCCGGTCGAGTTCGTCTCCGGGCCAGCGACCTTCCTCAACGAGGCTGTGGTCCAGATCGACACCCAGTTGCGGCGGCTGGCCCGCCACGTCCCGGCCGAAAGGCTGCGCGAGTTCCTCCTCTCGGTCGCCACCCGCTACGGGATCACCAGCGCCCCCAGCATCGACAACGAAGAATTCGTCGCGACGGTCGTCTTCGACCTCAGCCGCGCCCGCGGCACGCCGAAGGCACGGCTCGCCTACCTCTTCCCAAACAGCCACTCGGCCCAGATCGTCGTCCGGCTGAAGCCCGACCTGAGCCCGGCTGACCGCGATCGGGCGCTGGGCCTGATCGAAGCCGCGGTGGCGGAAACGACGCCGCGCCGTGCCTGCGCCGAAAACGGCAAGCCCGCTCCCTGTTTCGTCCTGCACGGGGGCAGCTATCTGGTCTCCGGGGCCCCGGTGGTCGTAGATGGCCTGGCCCGGGCGCTGAAGGACGCGCTGCTCGTGCTCTTCGCGGTCGCGCTCGTGGTGATGGCGCTGACGCTGGCGCTCGTCTTCGGCTCGCGCCTGCGCCTCTTGCCGCTGGGCATCGCGCTGGCAGCGACGGCGATCGTCTTCGGGCTGCTCGGCCTGGCCGGGGGCTCGCTGACGATGGCCTCGATCGCGGTGCTGCCGATCCTGATCGGGCTCGGCGTCGACTACGCGATCCAGTTCCAGGCCCGCTTCGACGAGGCGGCGGCCGCCGGCGCGACGGGTGCCGACGCGGCCCGGAAGGCGGCCCTCGGCGGCGGACCCACGATCGCCACCGCTTGCCTGGCGACCGCCGCCGGTTTCCTCGCCCTGCAGCTTTCGCCGACCCCGATGGTCCGCAGCTTCGGCCTGCTGCTCGTGGTCGGCGTCCTGCTCGCCTTTCTCCTCGCGTTGACGGTGGGCTTCGCAGCTCTTTCGCTCCGTCGCGAGGGAGATCGGAGCAGCCCGATCCTCGGGCGGGTGGCAGGGAGATCTGGGGTCCTCGCCCGCAGCTTGCGAGGACGAGGACCCCATCTCCCTGACAGGACCCGCCCGCCGGAGTGGCTTCTTTCAGTTTCCCTTGCTCGTCCGAGGGCGGTCCTCGGTGTCGGCTTGGCGCTGGCGGTTGTCGGCTGGGGAGTGGGGACCCAGATCGGGACGGTCTCCGACATCCGCTCGCTGGCACCTCAGAACCTTGCCGCTGTCCGCAACCTGTCCGAGCTGCAGGAAGCGACCGGCGTCTCCGGCGAGCTCGACGTCAGCGTCGAAGCGGCAGACCTCACCGCCCCGGCGACGATCGAATGGATGGCGGCCTTCAAGCAGCGGGTGCTGCGCGCGAACGGGTTCCGCGGCGAAGACCCGAGCTGCCTCAGTGCCGACGTCTGCCCCGGCCCGGCGCTCTCGGACTTCCTCACCCGCGGAGGCCCGGTCACCCGTCAGGGCATCCGCGCCACCCTCTCGGCTCTCTCTCCCTACTCGTTGCGCCAGGTCGCTCCTGTCGATCCCAAGACCGGCCGCATCGGGCACACGGCGCTGATCTCCTTCGGCATCCGCGCCCAGTCGCTCGAAGACCAGCAGGCTCTGATCGACCGCGTCCGTTCCGAGATCGGTGAGCCCGGAGCCCCGGGTGGGCCGCCGGCCGGGGTCGAGGTCCGGCTGGCCGGGCTGCCGGTGATCGCCGCCGAATCGGCGACCGACCTCTCCGCCAGCCGCTACTGGCTCACCCTCGCAAGCCTGCTCGCCGTGGCGCTGGTCCTGCTCGCCGTATACCGCTCGCTCGCCCGCGCCCTGGTGCCGCTGGTCCCGACCGTCCTCGCAACCGGCTGGGCGTCGCTGCTGCTCTGGGTCAGCGGGATCCCGCTCAACCCGATGTCGGCGGCCCTGGGGGCGCTGACGATCGCCATCGCCACCGAGTTCGGGGTGATCCTCGCCGGTCGTTTCCACGAAGAGCGCGGGCGCGGCGGGGTGGAGCAGGCCCTGCGGGGCGCCTACGCACGCACCGGCGCCGCGGTGCTCGCCTCGGGGGTGACGGCGATAGCCGGCTTCGCGGTCCTGATCGCCAGCGAAATCCAGATGCTGCGGGACTTCGGCCTCGTCACCGTGATCGACCTCGCAGTCGCGCTGCTCGGCGTGATGATCGTCTTGCCCGCCGCCCTGGTCTGGGTCGAGGAGCGATGAAGGACCGCTACTCGATCGTCGTCGGCCTCCTCTTCCTGGTCCTGGTCGCGATCGCCTCGATCCACACGCTGGGCGGGGGCGGCGGCGAAGATACGCTCGGGCTCGATCGCCAGCCGCCTCGCTGGCCGCTGCCGGAGTTCGCGGTCCCGGCTGCCGCCGGTGCTTTGGAAGGGGACGCGAACGTCGCACAGGACGATTGCGAATCGGCCGCGGTCCCGTGCCCGAGCGGGGACGGCCGACACCCCGCCTGCCGGATCTCGACGTCCGGCGCGATCCGCGTCTGCGACCTCTTCGGGCGTCCCCTGGTGATCTCCTTCTGGTTCACCAAGGGGGGCGACTGCGCCAACCAGCAGGATGCAGTCGACGCCGTCTACCAGCGCTACCGTGGACGGGTGAACTTCCTCTCGCTGGACGTGCGCGACGCCCGCGACACCGTTCGCGAACTGATCCGCCAGCACGGCTGGAAGTTGCCGGTCGGCTATGACCGCGACGGCGCCGTCGCCAGCCTCTTCAAAATCGGGGGCTGCCCCACCTTCGCCTATGCCTATCCCGGCGGCACCCTCGAGAGCGCCAGCATCGGCGACCTCACCGCCGCTCAGCTCGGCGGCCGGGTCCGCGATCTGCTCGCGGCGACCCGGGCTGCGGAAGCGAGCTGAGATGGCCGACCCGGAGGCGATCGATCCGCGCCTTGGCTGGGATCGGGCACCACAGCGGGGCTGGGTCTCACCGCACGTCGCCGCCGAGTTCCCCGGCCTCGGGATCGCCTGGGTCGAGGCCGACGCCCGACCGGGCAGGAGCCCTGACCCCGTGCGCCGCCGCCTCCGCGAGCTATCGGACCGCTTTTTCGGCGCCCACGCGATCCGGATGCGAGAACGGCCGATTCCCTGGGCCTACCGCGTCTTCTTCCGCCAGATCGGGCTCGACCCGGATCGCACGCGGACGCCGATCGAGCAGCTCGCCCTCGACCGCCTTCACGACGGCGAGTTCAAGAGCGTCGGCCTTCCCGCCGACGCGCTGACGATCGCCAGCATCGAGACCGGGGTGGCGCTTCGCGCGTTTGACGCCGATAGCGTTGCCGGCCGGCTCTGCATCCGCGACGCGGCGCCGGGAGAGTCGATTTCCGGTCGCCCCGGCGAGCTGGCGCAGGGAACCCTTACGCTCGCCGACGAATCGAGCCCGATCGCCCTGCTCTTCGGGGCGAGCGCGGAGGACTGCGCGGTCGAGCCTCACAGCCGCCGGATCGCGATTGTCGCGATCCAGGTCAGCGGCGTGCCCCAGATCGCCGTCGAGGAGGCGCTCTGGATGGCCGCGACCGAAGTCTCCGAGTCTTAATTGTTTCGGCTTGCCAGCGCGGAAGCTTGATTTACACTCGGTGGAGGCCGATGCCGGATCTGCTCGAACGAGACAGCTTCAACGCGCTCCACGTCGAGGTCGACGAGCGCTTGGCCCGCCAGGAGCTGCATCGGCAGATCGGCCGCCTCGAGCGAGAGCTCGCCGGTCACTTCGCCGAGGCCTTCGGCCGGGTCGAGCTCAACCACCGGGTCGCCGCGGTCACGGCTGAGCCACGGGTCCTCGACCTGGGGGAGTTGGAGCGGCTGCGGAATGAACTGGTGGAACGGGTGGCTGAGGCCCGCCTGGCGCTGGCTGAGCGGGCCCGGGTCGAGACCGACAACCGCGAGCTGCTGCGGAGGATGCGGGCGGCGCCGGCGGACTTCAGGTGGGTCAGGGTCTCGCGCGCCGACATCGGCGAGCCCGGTTGCGGCGCCTGGCATTCGCGGCCCAGCCTCGGCCCGATCGGGATGTTGATGGGCTGGTGGCGGGTCAAGGTCTCATCCGGATGTCCGTTAGCCGGGCGGCTTGCGGCCGTTGAGCGGGAAGGGAAAGCGAAGAGCGCAACGAGAAGCGGCGGCGCAGAGAAAGCCGGCGCCTCGTGTCGCCTCGCCTGACGATCGCCCGCCGGCGCCGTGGGGCTCGGTGCCGCTGGCCGAGTTGGTGATCCTCGGCGGCATCGTCTCGCTCATCATCGGCATCGTCGGCCAGCACCCGACCGCGATCGGCATCGGCGTGGCCCTGGCCGGGCTCGGCGGCATGGAGGTCGCGATCCGTGAGCACTTCGCCGGCTACCGGTCCCACACCACTCTGATGGCGGGGGCCGTCTTCGTGCTCACGGTCGGCGGGCTCTTCTACCTCGCCAACCAGATCCTCGCGGTCTGCCTCGGCGTCGGCGCGGTCGCCTTCGCGATCGCCTTCTTCCTGGCCCGCCGCGCATTCCAGCGCGCCTCCGGAGGCCTCAGCTTCCGGGTCGGCGGAATGCGCGGCTGAGCGCCTAGACCCTCAGCGTCCCGCGAGCGCCGACCGCGCGTGAAGCAAGCTCGGTGGACAGCAGGCGGCGCTGCCTGGAGGTGAGCGTCCCCAGCTGCTTGTTCTCGTTGAGAGAGAGCGGCAGGAGGAACTTGCGAGCCCGGGTTCGGCCCCAACGCCGCTGGCTGGTCAACAGCTCGGAGATCGTCATGCTCTCGGTCTCCCACGGGCACTCGCGGACAACCTCCGAAGCGTCCATGTCTCCCCGTGCTATAGCCCGCTTCAACTCGGCGCGAGCGAGCCGGACGAGGTTGGCTCGTTCGAGCGCCCGCATGTGCTGCGGGGCCTCCACCGAAGATGCGATCGTTGTTGCGGGTGCCAGTGCGACAGCGTCCACTTGACTCCTCCCTTCAAGGAATCGGTTAACTGGGTATCTCACCGCCGACCTGTCGGCTCGAAGCCTGGACCGGACCGAACTTCTATCCGAGCGGCCCCCAGGTCATCGGCGAGAAGGCCAAGCTACGCGGTGGAGGTGTCAGTCGTCAACCCGGGATGGACGAAAGGCAGGGCGGCCCGGTCGCTAAGAGCAACAATTTCGGCTCGCCGATGTCCTTGTCCCGATCCGGACAAGCCTGAAACTACCCACGACGGGGGAGGTCAAAGTCTTGTGACCGGTGGAATCAGGACCGCGGAAGATCCGGGAAGTCCTGGATCGTCTGGGCGATCGTCCCGAGGGCGCTGTCCAGGTGCTCGCGCTCGTGGGTCGCCATCAGGCTGGTTCGCAGCAGCGCCCCACTAGGGGGGACTGCCGGATGAATCGCGACGTTGGTGTAGACGCCGGCGTCGAAGAGCGCCTTCCAGAGCAGCACCGCCTGCCAGTCGTCGCCGACCACCACCGGCACCACGGGGGTGATGGCGGCGGACCCGTTTGGGAGGGTGCCGGGCTCGATCACCTTCAGGCCGAGGTGCCGCAGCCCTTCGCGCAGGTACTCGGCGTTGTTGAGCAGCGTCTTGAACAGCTTCGGCCCGTCCTCGCGGATCACCCGCAGTGCCGCCAGCGCCGCACCGACGGCGGCCGGAACCGCGGAGGCGCTGAAGATGAACGACCGCGAGGAGACCCGCAGGTACTCGATCACGTCGGCTGGGCCGACGACGAAGCCGCCGCAGGAGGCGAGGCTCTTGGAGAAGGTGCCCATCCGCAGGTCGACCTCGTCCTCGAGGCCGAACAGCTCGCAGGCCCCGGCACCGCGGGCGCCGAGGACTCCCGCCCCGTGCGCCTCGTCGACCATCAGCCGCGCTCCGTGCGCCTTGCAGAGCTCGACGATCCGCGGCAGGTCGCAGACGTCGCCCTCCATCGAGAAGACGCCGTCGACGATCACGAGGACGCCGCCGCCGTCCTCAGCGGCGCGCTGGAGCATCTTCTCCAGCTTGTCCATGCGGTTGTGGCGGAAGGGGCGCAGCTTGGCGCCGGAGAGCCGGCAGCCGTCGAGGATCGAGGCGTGGTCGCCGGAATCGCAGATCACCGTGTCTCCCGGCCCCAGGATCGTGCCGATGCAGCCGAGGTTCGACTGGTAGCCGGTGGTGTAGACGATCGCGTCCTCGGTTCGCATCCACTCCGCCAGCTCGCGCTCGAGGTCGAGGTGCAGCGGCGTCGTCCCGTTCAGCAGGCGCGAGCCGGTGACGCCGGTGCCGTAGGTCTCGAGCGCGTCGCGCGCCCCCTGCTTGACCCGTTCGTCGCCGGTCAGGCCGAGGTAGTTGTTGGAGCCGAGCATGATCGTCTCGCGCCCCTCCATCTCGACCACCGGGCCGGCCTGGGAGGTGAGCAGGCGGAAGTAGGGCAGCAGGTCGTGCTCCTTGGCCGCTTCGAGTTGCTCGAGCCGGTCGTGGCTCCGCGCCTTCTCGAAGACATCGACCGGGGCCTTCGCGGTCTCGCTCATCGCCCAAAGTGTAGGTTGCCGCTCAATGGGAAGCGTGACGATCCGGCCGGTGCGAACGCGTCGCGAGTTGAAGGGCTTCGTCAAGGTCCCCTTCCGCCTTCACCGCGCCCACCCGCAGTGGGTGGCGCCGCTGGTCTTCGAGCGGATGGAGTTCCTCAACCGCGACAAGAACCCCTACTTCGAGCACGCCGAGGTGGAGTTCTTCGTCGCCGAGCGCGACGGCGAGCCGGTGGGACGGATCAGCGCCCAGGTCGACCATCGCTGGGATGAGTACCAGGGGGGCAGCGACGCGATGTTCGGCTTCTTCGAGACGACCGAGGACCCCGAGGTCGCTCGCGCCCTGCTCGACGCCGCCGCCGAGTTCGCCGCCTCCAAGGGGCGCGCGCGCCTGCTCGGACCGATGGACTTCACGACCAACGACGAGATCGGGATCCTGATCGAGGGCTACGAGCGGCGGCCGATGATCCTCGAGCCCTGGCACCCGCCGTTCTATCGCGAGTTGATCGAGTCCGAGGGCTTCGCAAAGACGATGGACGTGCTGATGTGGGAACTGCAGTTCGGCGACCTCAAAGAGGGCGAGAGCTTCGACCCCTCGATCCACGCCGCCGCCAAGAAGGCGCTGGAGGACGAAGGGATCGCGATCCGCAACATGCGCAAGCGCGACATGGCGGCCGAGGTGCGGCGCTTCATGGACGTCTACAACGAGGCCTGGGGCGACAACTGGGGCTTTGTGCCGATCACCGACGCCGAGGTCGAGTTCCAGGCCAAGAGCCTGAAGCAGGTGATCAACGAGGACTGGACCTTCATGGCCGAAAAGGACGGCGAGGTGGTCGGCGCGGCGCTGACCCTGCCTGACATCAACCAGGTGATGGCGAAGCTAAATGGGCGGCTGCTGCCATTCGGCTGGCTCAAGTTCCTGCTCGGCAAAGGCAAGATCGACCAGCTGCGCGTTTTCGCATTGGGCGTCAAGCACGAGTACCGGCACAGCGGCGTTGCCGCCGGCCTCTACCTCAAGCATCTCGAGACGGCGGCCCAGCCGGGCGCGATCGGGGGCGGCGAGATGGGCTGGATCCTGGAGACGAACGGGCCGATGAACCGGGCGATGGAGGGCATGGGCGGCAGGGTCGTCAAGCGCTACCGGCTCTACGAGCGCTCGCTCTAGCCGGTCGCCAGCCTGAAAGTCGCAACGTCCGGGGTTTGCGGAGCCCCCTCGGGGCACCGACCTGGGGCCTCGCTAGAGTCGAAGCGGTGAGCGACCTCGACGTAAACGGCGAGATCTTGGCCGAGGAAGACGCTGGATCGCGCGACGCCACCGACGCGGTGCGGGTTCTTTCGCTGCCCTACGCGGAGCCCGCGATGCCGGTGCTGCGGAGCGAGGTGCGAACGGCGGCGATCGCCGCCGCGGGAGGGGTGCTGGCCGGCGCCGCCACCGTCGCCGCGGTGCGGGCGGTTTCGGCGGTCGGCTCGCGATCGGGCTCTCCTCGCCGCCTCAGCCGCCGCCGCGAGCGCCCGGCCAAGATCCTCGCCAGCCGCTCCTTCCTCGTAGACGTCCACCTCCTCGGCCGCTAACCGCCGGCCGGTGGGCCGAGGACCCGTCCATATCAGCGGAAATCGGCCCGTCGGTCGCGAGACGCTGCAGGTGGAGGTGCGGCCGGCTTCGCCGTACCGGCTGGGGCGGGGGAGCGACGATCGGACGCTGCGGGTCGACCGCGGCGCCGCCACCCGTCTCCTCCACGTCGAGGGCAGCCCGGTCCTTGTGCGGGCCTGGCAGCCCGCCGCCGACCGGGTCCTGGTGCGAGCCGAGCCCGTCGACCCGGCGGCGGTAAGCAGGCCACTGGCCGCACCCGCTGAAGATCCCTCGCCGGCCGACGGAGCCCAGTTGGAGCTGGCGATCGAGCGGATTCGCTTCGCGCTGGCTGTCGACGACGACCTCGGAGAGTTCCATCGGCGCTTCCGCCACGACCCGCTGGTCGGGCCGCTGCTGCGTCGGATCCCCAGCTTCCGCCCGAAACGGCGACCTTGGCCCTGGGAAGCGCTCGCCGGGGCGATCGTCGGCCAGTTGATCGAGGCCGAGCGCGCGATCCGGATCGAACGCCGAATCATTGGTCGCTGGGGCCCGCGGCTGGGGGCGGGGCGGCTAGGGCTGCGCGACGTCCCGGTGGCGACGACGATCGCCGGCCGCGCCCAGGCCGAACT
>DATAIY010000229.1:0-5276 GCA_036262475.1 Solirubrobacterales bacterium | reverse complement strand
GGTGTAACTGGCCCGTAGGGGCCGGAACGAAGTTCCGGCCACCGCGGGCCCCAGACTCGTCGGGGTTGAAGGTCCAACCTCAACTGACGAAGGAGCACCACGATGGCCGAGAGCCAGAGCATGACGAGCGCCGAGGTCGTAGCCAAGACCCTGATCGCAGAGCACGCCGACTTCCTGTGTGAGGCGGTGGCGGCGGTCGCGGCCCAGCTGATGGAGGCCGAGATCGCAGGTGAGATCGGCGCCGGGCGGGGAGAGAGAAGCGCCGATCGCGCCACCCACCGAAACGGCTACCGGGAGAGGTTGTGGGAGACCCGGGTCGGGGAGATCGAGCTGGCGGTGCCGCGCAAGCGCTCGGGCGAGGCCTACTTCCCCTCCTTCCTGGAGCCGCGACGCCCCTGCGAGCAGGCGATCGTCAGCGTCGTCATGGAGGCCTATGTCAACGGCGTCTCCACCCGCAAGGTCGACCGCCTGGTCGAGCAGCTGGGCATTTCCTCGATGAGCAAGGACCGGGTCTCGGCCCTGTGCCGCGATCTCGACGAGCGCGTCGATGCCTTCCGCCAGCGCCCACTGGAAGGCGCCTTCCCCTACCTCTGGCTCGACGCCAAGCAGCTCAAGGTCAGAGACCGCGGCTCGGTGCGCTCAAAGGCACTGGTGATCGCCTACGCGGTCCATGAGAGCGGTCGCCGTGAGGTGATCGGGATCGACATCGGCGAGACCGAGACCGAGGCCTTCTGGGTGGCCTTCCTGCGCGAGCTGGTGGCCAGGGGGCTGGCCGGGGTGCTCCTGGCGATCTCCGACCAGCACCAGGGCCTGAAGGCGGCGATCGCCCGGGTCCTTGCCTGCCCCTGGCAGCGCTGCACCGTCCACTTCGTGCGCAACATGCACGGCCACTGCCGTCGCGATGAGCGCGGCCTCGTCTCCGCCGCCCTGCGGGAGATCTTCGACGCCCCAGACGCCGAGGCCGCGCGCGAGCGCTTCGGGGCGGTGCTGGAGCGCTTCAGCCCAACCGTCCCCAAGGTCGCCGAGCTCCTGGAGGAGGCCGAGGAGGACCTGCTTGCCTTCTACCGCTTCCCGGCGCCCCACTGGCCCAAGCTGCGCTCGACCAACCCGCTGGAGCGGGTCAACCGTGAGGTCGGGCGCCGCTCAGACGTGGTCGGGATCTTCCCCAACGACGCCGCGGCGATCCGTCTCGCCGGCGCCCTGCTGATCGAGCAGAACGACTGTGGCTGGTTGCCCGCCGCTACCTGTCGGCGGAGTCGATCGCCCTGGCCCTCGAGGGCCAGGGCGATGAGGGGCCGAAGGAGGTGCCGGCACTGCAAGCCGCGTAAAGGAGCCGACGAGGAGTTACACCACTACCGCCGACTTGACTAAATCGAGTCCGGATCGCACCTCAACGCCCGCTCTGCGGCCAAGACGAAAGCCCTACATCGGTGGCGCGACCGGCTGCACGTCGCGGAGCGGGATCTAGTCGCCCTTCAAGGACAGGAGCGCTGGTATCACCGAGTATGGCGACGCCTGCCTGGTTACAGCGATGAGCTTTCCCTGACCTCCGCCGGAAGGGTTGAGCCGGTGATCGCTGAGTTCCGCCGTGACGTTGAAACGCCGGGAGGACAGTCAGCGGAGGTGCGGGACCCGACCCGCTTTACCTTGGACGACCTGATCATCGAGATCAATCAAAAAGTCCCACTCGTCTGAGGGATTCGCCGTTGATCGCGAGGCAACGTCCGTGGGGACGCCGTGGGGACGGCATGGGGACAAAACTGACCCCCTATGACCCCCTATGACCTCGCAAACCGTGCCTAGAAGCCGAGGGCGAACTTGGCGTCGTCGGTCATCATCTCGGGTGACCAGGCGGGGTCGAAGACCATCTTCGGGTGAACGGCGGAGACGCCGGGGAGGTCGCCGACGAACTCCTTCATCTGCTCGGAGACCTGGGGGCCGATCGGGCAGGCGGGCGTGGTCAGCGTGAAGGTGACGTAGACGTCCCCCTTCTCGATCTCGACGTCGTAGACGAGGCCCAGCGAGACGAAGTCGAGACCCAGCTCGGGGTCGATGACCTCCTCGAGCGCCTCAAAGACGTCCTCCTCGGTCAGGACTTCGGCCTGCTGCTCGGGCGCGGCTGCGTGCTCGTCGGACATGGCTCAATGGTAGCCGGGTGACGGCGGCGGCTCTGGCGGCAGCGGCTCGTCCGGGAAATCCTCGCCCGCGGGCACGAGCTCCAGCTGCCACCAGCCGACGTCGCGCCAGGCGCCCTCCTTCCAGCCGATGCGGCGGTTGACGCCGACGGCGACGAACCCAAGCCGCTCGTGCAGGGCGACGCTGGCCTCATTGGGAAGGGTGATGCCCGCGCAGGCGACCTGGAAGCGCTGCCGCCACAGCCGGGCAAAGAGCGCCTCGTAGAGGCTGCGGCCGTGCCCCTGCCCGCGCCGCGACGCGGCGACGTAGACCGAGACGTCGACGGCCCAGCGGTATGCGGCGCGCTCGCGGTGCCGGCAGGCGTAGGCGTAGGCCACCACCTCGCCGTCGTCCTCGGCGATGAGCCAGGGGTGGGTGGCGGAGATGCCGGCGATCCGCGTCGCGAACTCGGCCGCGTCCGGCGCCCGCTCCTCGAAGGAGGTGACGCTGCCCTCGACGCTGGGTGCGTAGATCGCCGCGCAGGCCGCGGAGTCCCGCTCGGGATCGGCACTGCGGATGGTGGTTGCGCTCATCTCGTTAGCTGTGGAATCGGGGGCGTCGGCTGCACGGCAATCTAGAGAGCCCGCGACGCACGAGCGCTTTTCGCGTCAATAGGCTGCCGCCGATGGGTAACTCCGGCCAGATTCTGCGACGCTCGATCGGGATCGTCTTCTCCGACGGCGGTCTGCTGGCGCTCACTTCCTCCCTCCCGGCCGGACGCGGGGAGCACGGCGACGAGGAGCTCGCGGCGGTCCTCTGCGACCCCGACGCCGCCCCGGTCGAGTTCGACGAGACGCTGCTCTCGACCGAGTACGGCGAGGACGGCGTCCAGCGGCGCGCCACGCTGGAGCTGTGGCCCGACGCCGACGACGGCCGGCCGCTGCGGGGTGCCGGCACGCTGATCAGCTCGATCGCGGTGCGGCGCCAGGGGCTCAACTCGGAGATCGCCTTCTTCCGCTGGTCGGTGGAGGGACGCGAGGGCCTCGGCCACTACGAGGTGGCCCGGGCCGATGGCTGAGATCAAGGCGATCGTCTCCGATTTCGGCGGCGTCCTGACGACGCCCCTGATGCCCTCGTTCCTCTCGCTTCAGGACGAGATCGGGGTCTCGCCGGAGAACTTCGGCAAAGCCCTGAGCGCGATCACCGAGGAGGACGGCGTGAACCCGCTTTACGCGATGGAGCGCGGCGAGATCACCGAGGTCGCCTTCCTGGAGCGGCTGGGCGCCGGCTTGGAGCCGCTGCTCAACCACGAGCCGCACCTGCATCGCTTCCGCGAACTCTTCATCGGCGGGCTCGACGCCAACCCGTCGATGATCGGCCTGATGCACGAACTGAAGTCGACCGGGAAGCGGATGGCGATGCTGACCAACAACGTCCGCGAGTGGGAGCCGCTGTGGCGGGCGATGCTGCCGGTCGACGAGATCTTCGAGATGGTCATCGACTCGGCCTTCGTCGGCTGCCGCAAGCCGGAAGCCCGGATCTACGAGTTGACGATGGAGCGGCTCGATCTGCCGGCCGAGGCCTGCATCCTGATCGACGACATGCTTCCCAACTGCGAAGGCGCCCGCGAGATCGGCATGAGCGCGGTCCACTTCCGCGACAATGAGCAGGCGATCGCCGAGATCCGCGCCGCGCTCGCCTGAGCGAGGCTGCATGGCGACGGCGCCGTTGCCCGAGGCCGGCTTCTCGCGCCAGCGGCGGGCAAATGGAAGCCGCTAGCTGCTGGGCTCGATCAACTGATCGATCGCCGGCGGCCCCACGATCCGGCCGGGTAGAGCTGGGCAGCTGACCCGTCCTCGAGCAGCGGCGCCGACACTTCCCAGAGGCGCTCGATGTCCTTCGCCGTCGTGAACAAGGTGTGGTCACCGGCCATCGCGTCGCGGACCAGCCTCTCGTAAGCCTCGAGCGTGTCACTCCGGTAGTCGGTTTCGTCGAGGGAGAACTGCATGCATGTCTTATCCAGCACCATCCCCATCCCCCGCCGCTTGCCGTAGAAGCAGAGCGAGACCCGCGAGGACTCGTCGAGGTCGAAGGTGAGGTGGTCGGGCCCGTAGCGACCGACCCGGGAATGGGTGGGGAACATGCTCTGTGGCGGCTCGCGGAAGGCGATCGAGATGATTCTGGCGCCGTCTCCCATTCGCTTGCCGGTGCGCAGGTAGAACGGCACCCCGCTCCAGCGCCAGCTGTCGAGCTCGCAGCGCAGGGCGATGAAGGTCTCGTTGCCGGAGTCGGGGGCGACGCCCAGTTCGTAGCGATACCCTTCGTACTGGCCGCGCACCACCCACTCGGAATCGAGCGACTGCAGCGAGCGGAAGACCTTGTTCTTCTCCTCGGTGATCGGCTCGCAGGCAAGTGCGGTCGGCGGCTCCATCGCGACGAAGGGCGAGGATCTGCATCAGGTGGGTGACGACCATGTCCCGGTAGGCGCCGCTCTTCTCGTAGAACGCGGCGCGCGAGCCGACCCCGAGCGTCTCCGGCACATCGATCTGGATATGGTCGATGTGATCGCGGTTCCAGATCGGCTCGAAGAGGCCGCTGGCGAGGCGCAGGGCGAGGATGTTCTGCGCCGCCTTCATGCCGAGGAAGTGGTCGATGCGGAAGATCCGCTCCTCGCGCAGGACCTCATGGACGTTTTCGTTGAGCTTGCGCCCGCTCGCCAGGTCGGTCCCAAACGGCTTCTCCATGATCACCCGCGCACGATCGATCAGGCCGCAGATGCTGAGCATGTGGTGAGGTGAGTGGACTTCGTGCGTGACCCGATCCGAGCGACTGAGGCTTCCGAGATGCGCCGGTTTGCAGGACCCGGCTGCTGGGCTTGATTTCAAGTAAGGATCACGCCTGGAAAGCCGGCTTTCGAGGCCCCAAACCGACCTAACGGGAAAGTTTCGGGCTTTTTAGGCCTCGGTAGAGACTCTTAGCGGGAAATCCCTGGAAATGCTGCCTGCCAGATCAAAACACCCTTGGGCAGATGGCTCGTGTTTCTAAATGATGTTGCCCCAGTTGAGCAGGGTGGCTCCTACCACCAAGATAACTGCTAGAAGCGCGAAACCTGCGAGCAAACTGCCAATGAGAGCGCCGAGGATCGTCCCGATAGCAAGGAA